>CAZDQI010000067.1:0-1552 GCA_964507765.1 uncultured Candidatus Saccharibacteria bacterium | reverse complement strand
CAAGAATTTATGATTTATGTTAAAGATGATAGCTATATCAAATCAATTCAAAAAGCTGATAATATTTATTGGAAATTAAAAGAAGTTTTGTTTAATTATGGGTTTGATAATATTCATTTTGGTGATGAAGGTGGTTATTCACCAAGAGTAATTAATGGATTAAATATTCCTGACGGTTTTGCAACTACCAGTGATGCATATTTCTATTTCTTAAAAGAAACAGGAATTGAAGAAAAAATTAAGAAAATTGTTAATACAATTGATGTAAATAATATTAAAGATTTGCAGAAAAAATCTAAAGAATTGCAAAGTTTGATTTTGAAAACTGATTTTCCTGAATTATTTAAAAAAGAAGTTTTGGAAAATTATGAATGGTTATGTAAGAAGTATAAAGCTAAGAATTTAGCAGTGGCAGTTAGATCATCAGCTACATCTGAAGATTCAGCTGAAGCTAGTTTTGCTGGTCAGCATGAATCATTTTTAAATGTATCAGGGGTTGATAATTTATTGTATTCAATAAAGCATTGTATTGCATCTTTGTTTACTGAAAGAGCAATTGCATATCGTCATAATTTAAAAATGCATTATTCTGAAGTGGCTTTATCAGTTGGGGTTCAAAAAATGGTTAGATCTGATTTAGCTTGTTCTGGAGTTATGTTTTCTTGTGATACTGAAAGTGGTTTTCCAGATGTAGTTTTAATTAATTCTAGTTATGGATTAGGTGAAAATATTGTTAAAGGCAGAATTGAAAGTGATCAATTTTATGTTTTTGAAAAAACTTTAGCTCAAGGATGTATTCCTTTATTAGAAAAGAGGTTAGGGCGTAAGGAATTAACAATGGTATATGGAAGTAAAATTAATGAAGTTAAGAATTTAAAAACACCTAAAGAAAAACAAGAAAAATTCACTTTAACTGATAAAGAGGTTTTGGAGTTAGCTAGATATTCCTTGATGATTGAAAATCATTATAAACGTCCTATGGATATTGAGTGGGCGAAGGATGGTAAGGATAAGAAACTATATGTTGTTCAGGCTAGGCCAGAAACAGTGCAAAGCTTAAGAGATATTACAATGTTGCAGGAATACATTATTGAAGATAAGGGGAAAAGGAAGGAATTGGTTGCTGGGTTAAGTGTTGGTAATAGAATAGGAAGTGGTAAAGCAAGTGTTATTAAAGATATTAAAGACATTGCTAAATTTAAGAAGGGGGATGTTTTGATTACATATATGACCGATCCAGACTGAGTGCCAATTATGTGTATGGCTTCAGCTATTGTTACTGAGAGTGGTAGTAGATCGTGTCATGCAGCAATTATTGGGCGTGAGTTAGGAGTACCTACTGTTGTTGGAGCTTTTAATGCAACAAAATTAATTAAAGACAAGCAAATGGTTACAGTTGTATGTAGTGAGGGTGAGAAAGGGGTTGTTTATGAAGGTGAGTTAAAATATTTCATTAAAAAAACTGATTTATCAAAATTAGCTAAACCGAAAGTTAAAATTACAATGAATATTGGAGATCCAAATCAAGCTTTTTTGAATAGTTTTATACCTA
>CAZDQI010000066.1:0-1678 GCA_964507765.1 uncultured Candidatus Saccharibacteria bacterium | reverse complement strand
TTCTATTAGGACTACCTAAGGTAAATGCACCAGTAAGTGAATCTTCATCATTGATTGAATTATCATTAGGGTTTTTAAGTAGAGCTGTTAATTCATAACTACCACCAGGATAGTATGAATAGAAATATGTAGAATCATTAACAGGATCTGTTGGTAAACTTGATAGATATCTATTACCATTGGTAACTGTAAAATCTATTGGTATTCAACCAGTTGAATCTGAATTCTTGTAGGTACTAGCTGGTTTACAGCTATATACATAACCACTTGGTAAGGTTGGGAGTGTATAACTTGAACAGGTAGTACTTGTATCTGGTAGACTAATATATAGTGTATTTGAATTACCATAGTTAATAGCACTTTCATTTCATGATTCCATGAAATTAATTGCTTTATGAATACTTGATATATCTGTTACTCTTCTTGTATCTCTAAAATTATCAAATAATCTTGATGGATTTAATGTAAATATTACAATAGCACTAAGAATAGCAAGAATTGCTATTACTATCATTAATTCTACTAGGGTGAAAGAATGTTTGGGTTTCATATTAAATATTTTCTTTTAATATATTTAATTTAAATTCGTCATTTTCAACATCAACAATAGCCTTACAATTTTTACCTAAATCACCTTTCAAAATTGATTCCGATAATTTAGATTTAATATAGTCACGAATAACACCATCTAAAGGTCTAGCTCCAAAAGAAGGATCGAACCCCATCTCAGCTATTTTAACTAATGCATCTTCAGAAATTTCTAATCTAACTCCTTGATTTTTCAATAACAAATTTTGCAACCCTTTAATTTTTAATTTAGCAATTTCTAATATATGCTCTTTTAACAAAGGTTTAAAAATTAAAATCTTTGAAAAACGATTTAATAATTCTGGTCTATAAACATTAGTTAATTTATCTTTCATAGCTTTAGCTAAATCATCATAATTAGTTCCCTTATCTAATTCTTCTTTAATATAGTCTGACAATGCATTAGATGTACATATAATAATAGTATTATTAAAACTAACCAATCTGCCTGTATTATCAGTTAATCTGCCTTCATCAAAAACAGCTAAAAACAAATTTAAAATTTTAGGATTTGCTTTTTCAAATTCGTCTAATAAAATTAAAGAAAAAGGATTGTGTTTTACCGCTTCAGTAATCAAACCACTTATCTTACCATCGCTACTACCAATAAATCTATTTATTGATTGCTCATCTTGAAATTCTGACATATCAAACCTAATCATTTTTTCTTCACTTCCAAAATATGTATTAGCTAATATTTTAGATAATTCAGTTTTACCTACGCCAGTAGGACCAACAAATAAAAATGTTGCAATTGGACCACTACTCTTAGATAACCCAGCCCTATACTCACGTATAGCATTTGAAACAGCTTTTACTGCTTCTTCTTGATCAATTAATTTACGATGAATAATATTTTCCAAATCCAATAAATTAGCTGATTCATTTTTTGTAACTCTTGAAACAGGAATATTTGTTTTGTTTTCAACTAATAATATAATATCATCCTCACATATAATTTTTCTACGATTTGATTTAATATATGAAATAGCTTCTTTTAATAAATCACTTGCTGAACTTGGCAATAATTTATCAGTAATATATTTTTTAGCTAAATTAACAGCTCGTTTAATTGATTTATATGTAATAA
>CAZDQI010000065.1:1080-1760 GCA_964507765.1 uncultured Candidatus Saccharibacteria bacterium | reverse complement strand
TTAATGATGAAGATTCACTTACTGGTGCATTTACCTTAGGTAGTCCTAATAGAAGCTGAAGTGCTCCTTTGTCTAGAGATACTAATTTAGTTGGTCATTGGAAGTTTGATGAAGAAAGTGGTAATGCTCTTGATTATTCTGGGAATGGATATCATGGAACAATTAATGGTCCAGAAAGAGTTACAACTGTGGGAAGTAACAAAGCTATGTACTATGATGCTAATGGTGCTGACTATATTGTAACACCTAGTTTTGCTATACCTGATACTGGAATAATTACAGTGGAAGCGTGAATGAAGAGTAAATTATACGATGCATCAGCTCAAACTATAATTAATGGTAATGGCGCTAGTAATACTATTGGTTTCCTTTTTCTTTATAGGTCTCAAAATTCTGATACTTTATATTATTATTATGCTAGTGGGGAAAGTCAGCCAGTTTCTGGATTTTCAAGTTTTTTTACAGAGTTAGATGATCAATGAATTCATATTGTAACGGTTTGTGATTATACCAATAAAACATTCAAAGCTTATAGAGACGGAATTCAATTTGGTACAACTCAAAATCTTACTACTCCTATTTTTCCCTCAACTAGTGGGGTAAAATATATTGGTGCTTATGTTAGTGGTAGTCATAAGCTTGTAGATGGATATCTTGATGAAATAAGAATATATAATAGG
>CAZDQI010000065.1:0-1070 GCA_964507765.1 uncultured Candidatus Saccharibacteria bacterium | reverse complement strand
TTTAACTGGTAACATTCCAGGGTATCACTTAAATTATCATTTTAAAAATATGATGGGGTCTTCTTATGAAGGTAATCTTAACAATTTGCTATATGGCTATCTTGATAATGTTCGGGTATACAATCTCGCCCTATCAACACAAGAAATATCTCAAATTTACAATCAAACCAAATCAAAATATCAATAAAATATTAAAATATAACAATGAAAATAAATGGCAAAGAAGAATCTAACTTAATTTTATTAAAGTTAAAACTTCAAAGAGAAAAATACAAAAATCCGATTAAATTAAAAATCATTACTTTTAAAGATGATGTGGCTAATACTTCATATATTAAAATTAAAAAAGATTTTGCTAAAAAATTAAATATTCAATGTGATGTTCATTATTTAGATAGTAATAAAATCAGTAAAGATTTAAGAAAGGAAATAACTAAAATTTGTAGAGAGAAATTTGTTAAAGGTGTAATTATTCAATTACCAATACCAAGTAATTTGAATAAATATATGTTAATAAACGCTATTCCTGATAAATTAGATATTGATTGTTTAACCTATAAAAATCTAGGGAGATTTTATCAAGGGAAAAATGTAATTATGCCTCCAACTGTTTCAGCTTTAGATTATTTAATAACAAAATACAAATTAAAATTAGAAGATGTTTTGTTGGTAGGACAAGGAGATTTAATTGGCAAACCAATAGCCCAATATTTAATTAATAATCAAATTAATTTTATCAGTACCAATAAAACTGAAAAAAATATAGATACATTATGTAAAACATCAAAAACTATTATTACCGGTGCTGGAGAAATTAATTTAATTAAATATGATTTTGTTAAAAAAGATACAATAATATTTGACTACAGTTGTAATAAAAAAAATAAAATATGTGGTGACTGTGAAATAAATAAAGACTTTGAAAACAAATGTAGTTTTTATACACCTGTTCCAAATGGGATAGGACCTATTGTTGTAGCAAAATTATTTGAAAATTTATTAAATAATATTTAAAATGAAACCCAAACATTCTTTCACCCTAGTAGAATTAATGATAGTAATAGCAATTC
>CAZDQI010000064.1:0-1808 GCA_964507765.1 uncultured Candidatus Saccharibacteria bacterium | reverse complement strand
CAAAGCGATAAGTAAAGCCAAAAATATATTATATATTGATTTTATAAACATAATTATAATTTAATTTTTATTAATTTTATTCATATTAACTTTACAATAATTGGATCGTACATATTTTAAATACCGTTTAATTCTTTACCTTATATCTACAAGACGGTATTGATCCAAAAATATTTTTAACATCAATTTCAGTTGAAAAGTTTTTTATAAAAAATTCATTGTTTTGCTTTTCACAAGATTCTTGAAAATCATCTATAATTTCTGTGTTAAATAAATAAACTCCTGTTAAGCTACACTCCAATTTACTTGTATCAATTGTAACGACATTTCCAATTGGACCTAGTTTGGTATCAATATTTAAATCTATATACCCATTATATCTCGCACAACTACTATATCATTTTTGAAAATCTTGTATATTTTTATTATTAGAATATTCTGGGCTTAAAGACAATCCTAGTTTTTTAGCAATTGTATATTGGCTAGTAATCACATCCATAATAGAGTCCTTCGCAACCATAGACTCTCGCAGATCATTTTTAATTATCCTTAATCTAATATTATCTTGTCTAAATTTATTTTCTTCTTTTTCATATTTACTAGTATATGATTTATAATTCTGATAAATTTTAAAATATTTATAGTTATTGCCATTTCTTTCTTCACCAGAATATTCATCAATAAAATATTTTAAATTATTACGAATATAATCATCTATCATTGGCGGCATTAAATCGCTTACAAAATTATCATCAAATATACAATAGCTATTACCTTCTTTGTTCCCAAATATTCATTTCCCATCTAACAACATGCAAGCGTCTTTGCGATTAATATTATGAAAATTAATATCTTCTTTAGTGACAGGAATAGTTGTTGTAACTGTTACAACCGTATCAGAACAGACATACCCTAATGCTCCAGCATAATCAAGAGTACAAGCCATAGAATCTAATATTCCCCCATTTAGTGGAACAAAATCAGGATTATCAATGACCGTAAATTTATCAACAACAACTCCATAATATTTTTGTTCGCATGCATTCCTAAAGCTACTATCTCCAGACATCTTAATTTTATCAAAACGAACAGCTCCGTCTCTTAAATTATATTCAGTTTTAAAATCATCAGCCAACTCTAATGTATGTTTTATAATAATCGACTGTACATCAGTTTTTTTAGCTAAAGCTTCTTGTTTTATAGAATCACTATTAGAATCCCACCAACAGTAAGTATAATAATCCGGTGTACCAAAAGATTGATGCAATCCTTCTGTATAATCAGCCCCCTTTTCTCTGTATTGATATACACCTTCTCTAAAATACTTTAAAAAACTAGTGTTAGAAATTTTGTTACAACCACTCATAAAATCATTTACTACATTTTTATCGACATGATATTTAATATTTGCAATACCCTCTCTTTCGGAATACTTTCTTCACACGCTACTATAATTTGAAAAAGGAAGAGTATGAATTGAAAAACAAGTCCTTAACTTTGGATCTCATCTATTCAAATTTAAAATACATCAAGTTTGCAGCTGTTTGATACTTTCAGCCAGATATATATCTTCTTTAACTATAACCTTTGTCGTAGTAGTAGTTGTTGTACTCGTACTTGTTGTTATACTGGTGCTAGTTGTTATATCATCTACATCAAAATCATCAAATAACGAAGATGGTATATTTGCATCTTCAACCCCACATCCAGTTATTTCATGCAATTTATTTAAAGTAGAATCACCTACATACCCTGTACCACTACTTAAACCTAAAGGGGCTAACACATCTTCATAATAATAATTTTGA
>CAZDQI010000063.1:0-1824 GCA_964507765.1 uncultured Candidatus Saccharibacteria bacterium | reverse complement strand
TCGGTTGTTTTTAGTTGTAAAATTTTTAAAAATTTGTTATTCTTTTTCTAATTAATACTTAAATAAAAAATTATGAAAAAAACACTTCTTTTTATATTTTTAATTTTTGTTATTATTCTTGGATTTGCTATTATCGTTAGCCAAAATAGCTCTAAAAGAATTACTACAACCACTACAACTAAAGCAGAATTAGTAACACAAGTACATATAACCAACAGAAATGTTAAAGAAGAGATAGATAATTATGCAATTGATATAAATTATCCGCAAACCGGCTTAGAAGAAATTGATAAAAATATTTTATTCCAAGTGTTTACTTATGTAAATAATTTTAAAAAAGCAGTTAGAGAACCTTCGCTCAGTAGCGCTAAAAAAACATTAAACATATCGTATTCAACTATTTACAATGGAGACAACCTTTTAAGTTTTAAGTTTGTAAATGATCGATATATGGATTCAGAAGATTCTAGTCATGTAATATGAACAAAAAATTTTGTTATATCACTTCAAGAAGAAATTGCATTTAACGACATGCTAACCAATAATGATGTTTTAAATTTATTGTCTCAATATGCTGTTGAAGAATATAAAAGTAAAAACCCAAATGAGAAATTAGTTTTAGATGGGTTTGAACCAACAAAAGAAAATTTCTTATCTTTTGCTCTAGCGGATACCTCCATCATTGTTTATTTTGATAAAAGCAAAACACTTACTGAAGATTTTGAAATCAATGTGCCTTTTGAAAAACTAGAAGCTGACTTAAAAGCCAATAATTAATATTTAATAAAAAATTAAAATGGAAAAAGGAAAATTAATTACTTTTGAAGGATTAGAATGTTGTAGCAAAACAACACAAATAAAAAAATTAAAAGAATACTTAGAATCAAAAAATAAAAATGTAATTGTCGTTAGAGAGCCTGGTCAAACAATTGCTGGTCAACAAATAAGGGAAATACTTATTCAAACTGATTATGAATTAGATCCGGTTACACAAATGTTATTGTTTAACGCTTGTCGATCTGATATATATAAAAAAATTATACAACCAGAATTAGAAAAAGGAACATATATTATTCAGGACAGGTGTTTTTGGTCAACCATTGGCTATCAAGTTTTTGGTGGGGGATTGGATCTTAAAAAAACCAAAGAGGTAATTGACTTTGCTATTAACGATATTTTGCCAGATATTATTTTTTATATGCATATTCCTTTTGATAAATATGAAGAAACATTTAAAGCCAGATCTTCTCAACGAGGTGAGAAACTAAGTAGCTTTGAAGAAAAGGACATGAATTATTTCTCCAAAGTATATAAAGGATACGATTATTTATCAGACATATACAAAGATATTACTATAAAAATCGACGCCCTTAAATCAATAGAAGATATTTTCATAGATATTAAAAAAATTATTGATTTAAAAATTTAATCTAAAAAATCGCCCTAAGGCGATTTTTTAATTAACACTAGTTCCATGTTCTATTTCTTTGTCTGGCTTTAAAATACTAACCATATCATTATCTTCATCATAAGCCGCCAGTATCATAGCTTGACTTTCATAATCAAGAATTTTTCTTGGTTCTAAATTAATAACAAAAGCAAAATTTTGATTTAATAATTCTTCTGGATCATATCATTTAGATATACCTGATAAAACTGTTCGTATATCTTCATTTCCAAAATCAACCGTTAGTTTTAATAACTTATTACTTTCTTCTAAACGCTCAGCTTGCAAAATTTTACCAATTTTTATTTTTATTTTTGAAAAATCATCAATGTTTATTTTTTCCATATTTATATATTTAAATTTGTAAATTTGAGTTT
>CAZDQI010000062.1:0-1860 GCA_964507765.1 uncultured Candidatus Saccharibacteria bacterium | reverse complement strand
TTTAAAGGATCTTTTGGTATTTTACTTAATTTTAAACCTGTTTCGTCACTAGTTAAAACATCTGTAAGTTCACTTCATTCTCATGTTTCATTTGATCCTGGTGTTCTTGAAGGATAAACCCCGTATTTACTATAATACAGTTCTAAAGCTGTTTGTGTGCTTTTTAAATCAGTAATACGTCTAGTATCTCTTGCTTTAGATCTAGTACTACCTAAACCAATTAAAATAGAAGAAGCTAAAATACCAATAATAGCTACAACCATTAACATTTCAATTAAAGTATAAGCTTTTTTAATTTTATTCATAAATATATATTTTAATTTTTTTAAATTGTTTGAGCTAATTGATAAATTGGTAATAAAACACCAGCAATTAATATCCCCACCATACCTCCTAAAACAATAATTAAAACTGGTTGCAACAATTCTAATAATACACTAAACCCTCTTTCAACCTGATTGTAATAATACACGGCTACTCTTTTTAATAAATCTGATAATCTTCCAGTATTTTCACCAATCGCAACCATTTGGTTAACTAATGGTGGAAAATATTCTTCATACTTTCTCATTAATTTATTTATCTGTTCCCCATTACGTATTCCTTCTGATAATTCTTCAGCAATATTTCTAAACACAAAATTTCCAGTAGCACTACCAGATATTTCCAACGCTTCAACAATTGGAATACCTCCAACTAACAACGTGCTTAATGTTTCGCAAAAACGAGACACATATATATTTTTATAGATATTTCCTAATACTGGAATTTTCATTGTCCAATATGCTTTAATATTCTGACCTTCACCACTGTCTAAATAATTTTTAATTGCATAAAAGACACCAACCAAAACTAATAAAACTAAGAATCCTCAATCTATCAAAAATCTCCCAATTGAAATTAATGCCATAGTTAATGCTGGTGGCTGCCTATCAAACTCTTGAAAAATATCAACCATTTGAGGAGCAATTGATATTGTAATTACCGAACCAACAACTAAAAACACAATTAAAATAAAAATAGGATAAATCGCTGCTGACCTTGCTTTTGCGTCTAACTCAGCTTCATTTTCTGCATAATCAGCTAAATAACTAAAAACCTGTTCCAATCTTCCTGAAACTTCACCCGATCTAACCATTTCAACATAAAATTTAGAAAAAACATTTGTTGCTTCCATTGATTGAGATAACATTAATCCACTATCTAAACTAGAAACTAAACTAAATATTACATCTCTAATAACAGCTGAATCTGATTGATTTAACAATGTTTTTAAAGAGCTAATCAAAGGTATTTTAGCTGACAACATTGTTGACAACTGCCTTAAAAATATTGCTAATTCTTTACCCTTAACTGTTGTTTTCTTAAAAAATATTTTATCCCATATTGTATTTTCTTTCTTTTTTTGCAAATCAAGCACAATAAGATCATAACTTTGCAATATCTGCAAAGCTAATTTCTCAGAACGCGCATCTATCTTTCCGGTTTTCTCTTCTCCATTTTTTGTTTTTGCCTTGTAAATAAATTCCATAAGAAAATATTAATATATTATTAACTTAACAAATTTCTTAATTCAGAAGGGTTGTTAGAATACATTTCTGCTGTTTCCATTGATATTTCTCTCTTTCTAACCAAATCAACTAATGATCTATTCAAACTGATCATTCCCTCTTTTAGCCCAGTTTCAATTACTAAATCGATTTGATAAATTTTGTTTTCTCTAATTAAATTTCTAGCTGCTGTATTCATAATTAAAATTTCGCATGCTGGAATTCTCCCCCCATTAATTTTAGGTATTAATCTTTGAGACACAATCCCAATCAAAGATGTTGCTAACTGAGCACGAATTTGAGATTGAGC
>CAZDQI010000061.1:0-1978 GCA_964507765.1 uncultured Candidatus Saccharibacteria bacterium | reverse complement strand
CACTTACTGGTGCATTTACCTTAGGTAGTCCTAATAGAAGTTGAAATACACCATTGTCTAGAGATGTAGGGCTTGTAGGTTATTGAGTTTTTGATAGTTTAGATACTAATACAACTCTATATGATAGATCTGGATATGGTAATAATGGAACATGATATGGAAATGGTTCTAGGTATGTTATACTTAATAGCGGTGAACGGATGGGTAGTTTTGATGGTTCTAGTGATAGAATTATTGTAGATAATAATTCTTCTCTGCAAATTATAAATGACTATACGGTTATGTTTTGAGGATATCCAACTAATATTAGTAAATCAAGACAAAACCCCCTTGGCAAAGCTTATGGGGGAGAATTTTCTTTTACTGTAGAATTAGACGGTCGTTTAAGTTGTTATCATGGTCCTTGCGGTGCCAATTGTTATCCTTATATTGATTTTAAACGTTCTAATATCTTTGCAAACGATCTTTATGTTTTTATTACTATTACACGTGACAGGAGTGGTAAATCCGTTAAGCTGTATAAGAATGGCGGTTATGATGCAACTTATACTGGAACTTGATATGATCCATCTAAAAGTAATAATAACTTTATGATAGGAGCTCATTATGCTGGATATTTTCAGGGGAATATAGATCAAGTTAGGCTATTTTCTAGGGAATTATCAGCCGAAGAAATATTATCAATATATAATAAAGAAAAGCTTAGATATCAGTAAAATCATCATATATTTTATTGTTGGTATCTTTATTTATGTCACCATTTTTAAAAACATTATTTTCTTGTTTATGAATAGGGGTGACTATTTTTATTTTCTTTTTTACTATTTTACAACTATTAATTTGTTGGCGTATATCTTCTGGGATTTCTCTCATTATTTTTTTAAATTCAGTTTGGTCTATCTTAATTAATTTTGTTCATTTGTTTAGTGGTTTAAGTATTTCTCGTACTTTTTTTCATTCAAAAACACAATCTTCTTTATTGTTTAATTCAAAAGAACCTTCTTCACTTTCTAATTTATATAATTCATTGTTTAAGAGGTAATCATCAATTTTATTTTTTAAAAGATTTATTTCTTTTTCAATATTTTCTTTTTTTTGATTTAAGATAAAATATTTATCCATGAGGTTTTTTACTTTTGTTTCATCTTTTTCTACAATTGGTTTTGGTTGATAATGTTTGAAAGCCGGGCATATATTTTTATATCCACATCAATTACAAAGAATAGTTGGTTTAGGAGGGAATACTTTTTCTTTTTGAATTTGATGAATGAGGTCTAGAATTGTTTGTTTGGTTTGTTCTAATTCATCTAATGTTCTTTTTGTTTTTATAATCTCTCCAAATTTAAGAAAATACAAAGATAAATTAATATCTTTTATTTTTATTTTTGGTCATTGCGTTAGAAAGCCTAGAGCGTAAATTGATAATTGATTATTTTTATCAACTTGATATTGAGTTGGTAATCGTTTGCCAGTTTTATAATCCATTATTTCATAATGATCGTTTGTTTTTTGGATACGATCAATAATACCAGATACAATATGTATTTGGTTGTTTTTGTCTGTTAAACTAATTTCAAAAGGGGTTTCAAGACCTAAAATGGTTACGTCTTTATAACTATCTTTTTTATAGAAATCTTTTAATATTTTTATACCTGTTTCAAAAAAAATATTATCTAAAGATTTTTCAGTTTGTGATTTTATA
The DNA here is from genome assembly GCA_964507765.1 of uncultured Candidatus Saccharibacteria bacterium. Taxonomy (GTDB): domain Bacteria; phylum Patescibacteriota; class Minisyncoccia; order UBA6257; family JAKLIH01; genus JAKLIH01. The sequence goes on along the minus strand of CAZDQI010000061.1, from coordinate 276 downwards.
TCAAAGTATTTTATTTCTGATCAGTGGGTTTCGTAATACGAAAGGAGATCTTTTAAAGATATTGTTTGAAATTTGTTTTCTAAGAATCATTGCAAGACATAGTGTAAATATGAGCCAAAAACAGCTTCTTTTGATTTTGGCTCTTTAATTTTATCAATTTGATTTAGTTTGTATTTATATGGACATTGCTTGAATGTTTCCATGGCAGAATGTGAAATACGCATGATTTTCTTTTATTTTTCTATATTTTTTAGTATAACAAATATTTTTAGAAGA
>CAZDQI010000060.1:0-1994 GCA_964507765.1 uncultured Candidatus Saccharibacteria bacterium | reverse complement strand
CATTTTTTTACCATCTTTTTTTGGCAGCATGGTCTTAACCTACATTGGTGTGTATCTTCTATACAATAAATACTTAGAAGAAACAGTGCCTCTTTTGATTCCGATAAGTCTTTCAACATCATTGGCCGTTTCATCTTTTTTAATAAAACCTGTGATAATGACTTTTTTTAAAACTAAGTATTTGGTTTATTCCAATATTTTTTATGCAGTAACTTTTTGTTTAAGTATGTATTTTTTTAGTGTTTGGTGGGGAATGACTGGATTTGCATGGGCAAGTGCATTGGGAAGAATCGCTCAATTTACAGGATATATATTAATTGTTTTTAACAAAATAAAGAGATGATCCCTGATATTAATAAAAAAACATCTAATTTGTTCCCTTTGTTTTATTCAATAATTATAATCTTTATACCTTTCTTTATAACTTTTAATATACTTGAAGAAAAAAATTACTTAATTCCTATGGTAGCCGTGGCATATGTTTTTCAGGTTGTTGTCCTTCTGATTTATTTTATAAATAAAATTAATCCTTACATTATTCTTTTATCTATTCTTTTATCATTAATTCAAATGCTCCCTATTGTTTCCAATCTTGTTTATAACATAAATTTTAATCATTTTGATATTATAAATACAATTGCTACCCCATTAAATTTTCTGATGTTTTTTGGATTGATGATAAACACTAAAACCACACAAGAAAAAATAAATACTTTTATGAAGTTATTTTTGGGATTTGCTGTTCTTGCGTGTTTTTATAATATTGTAGAATATTGGCCATCAATAGTCACTTTGGAACAAATTGAATCAACTTATGAAGTAAATTTAAAAAGCTTTTTTCCCAACAGAAATCAATTTGGAATGTTTTTATTCCTATCTCTCGTTGCTCATCATTATCTTGTTAATTATTACAACAACAATGTTTTGAAAATATTAATTTTTATACTTCAAATAAGTAATTTGATTTTAACTATGTCTCGGGGTGCAATTCTTGCTATGACTGTATTTTACTTGTTTTTGTATTTTCAATATTTAAAAAATATAAAAATCTTGTTTTCTGTAATTGCTTTATTATCAACAGTTTTTTATGCGGTTTTCTCAAACAACGAAATATATGATTTTATAATCAGAAACATCTTGCGACCTGAAATGGGAGACACGGGAAGATCTGAAATCTGGTTAATAGGGTTAGAGGTCTATTTTAAAAACAATTTAATAACGGGAGTGGGATATCACACGGGAGTAGCGATGGCTCAAAATATGGGTCTTGAATATGATCAATTTCATAATTTTTTTGTTGACACTTTGGTTCGCGGTGGAATATTAGATCTTCTTTTTATTATAAGTATTCTAATTTTTGTGTTTCAGAGGTTTATAAAAAAATGTGCTGACAAAAACTACAAAAAAATATATGTGTCTTCAGTTTTGGGTGTTCTTGCTTTAAGTATTTTTGAAAGTGTCGGGCTCTTTTCTCTTGGATTTGTTGACACCCTTTTTACAACTTTTTTTGTAAGTATTCCTTTGTTGATTTCAAACAGTTATAATTATAGCAAGAAAAGTGGATCGCGGTTAAATTCAGATTTTAAAGGAGGCACAGTATGAAAAAATACAAAGTCGGATACACAACAGGAGTTTTTGATATGTTTCATATAGGACATTTGAATATATTAAAAAATGCCAAAATGTACTGTGAATACTTGGTTGTAGGTGTAACTACGGACGAACTCGTTTCATATAAAAACAAAAAAGCAATTGTTCCATTTGAAGAAAGAATTTCAATTGTTGAGAGCATAAAATATGTTAATGCAGTCGTTCCACAGGAAGATATGAATAAAATGAACGCTTGGGAAAAAATAAAATTTGATGTAATGTTCGTTGGAAGCGACTGGAAAGGCACTGATAAATGGAATGAATATGAAAAACAATTTAAGAAAATAAATGTTGATATAGTTTATTTTCCTTATACCGTTGGAACATCATCAACTAAATTAAGA
>CAZDQI010000059.1:0-2043 GCA_964507765.1 uncultured Candidatus Saccharibacteria bacterium | reverse complement strand
GAGACTGCAACTAAGTACTTTGAAGAGTGTGAAAGGATTTATGAGAGTGGGGTTTGAATATTTAATTTTTATAGAAAAGCTTATAAATCTAAAGTTCGGGAGAAGAGTAATGGTGGTATCTCATGAATAAAAAAGCAATGGAGTTATCGATTAATACAATAATTGTTATAGTTCTTGCGTTGCTATTTTTGGGGCTTGCAATCGGTCTCATCTACAATTGGCTTGGTAATGTTAACATAAAGATTCCAAGGCAATGTGAGGTTTATCCACCAACACAGGATAACCCTATTTGTGTTATGGATCCACTAGAGTTAAGCAGGAATAAGGAAGCGACACTTTATTTTTCAGTATACAATGGTGGTGCCACTGATTTAGGAATTGAAGATACGCCCACTATAATCTGTAGTCCTTCAATCGATGGAAATTCAATAGAGCTATTGACAAGTGGGAGCGGAACAGAACTTGCAGTAGGAGATTACAAGGATTATACAATGGTAATAAAATCTAGCAAGGAAAATAATGCTGGTAGCTACCCTTGCAGAATTTCTGTAGGAGATATTAGCAAGGCAATTATCATAAATTTGAAGTGATTTTTTTTAATTTAAATTATAATGTGTAACAGAATGTTTGCGGGAAGAGTCCTCTGTGGATGCAATTCTATTCTTCGATACATTTAAATAGTTTTTAGTTTAAATTAATAGTATGAAAAAACCTGCGTTGATATTTTTGTTGTTATTAATACTAATTCTACCATTTGGATTAGCGGATATGCTTCCTATAGGGCAAAAATATGCTAATTATTGTTTTCAAATTTCAAACGTTAATGAGTTCAATAATTATACTATTATTGCTTATATCAAAAATTATGCAGGATATAGTCTGGCTGAAGAAATTCGTGAAGATAGTTGCGTTGGTTTTTATAAATTTAGCGAACCCACTATCTATGCCTCAAAAGAATCAGATTATTATGAATTGGATTTGACGTTAAATGGGCAGTTAACTGAGGAAGAAGAAAAATTGTATTTTAATTCAAATTCAAGTTTGTTAAAATCAGATATGAAATTTCATAATTTTTTGGTTGCTAAGAACGATCCACTTGAAAAAATTGTTGATGTTTTAGAGATAGTTAATATATCTGAAGAAGAGTTTTTATTGAAAAAATTAAAGGTGATATACACATATTCTGATGGAGCAACTGAGGAAAAGTTTTATACCAATCAAAGTAAAATGCCGCCTCGAAGCAGAAGAGCAATTTTTCCTTGGTGGTTTACCAAATTATTCTATTTCATTATCCCATTAATGGCTTTAGTTATTGTTATTTTTTTAATAACAAAAAATAGAAAATGAATTCAATAACTCTACATATTATTTCACTTATTTTAACAATATTTGTCGAATTCTTAATATATTACGTTTGTATTAAAAAAAACACCACAAAACTACTACTAAATTCGTTATTAATTAATTCGATTACGCTCCCCATTGCAGTAAATTTTTATTTGAATGTCATTAATAATTTTTTTCTAATTGAGGGTGTTGTTTTTCTGACTGAAAGCTTTTTGATTATGTGGCTTATGAAGTTAAAATATAAAAACTCGCTTCTAATATCTATTCTAGCTAACTTCGCTACATCTGCGCTTAGCCTTCTGCATATTGTCTGAAATTGAACTAAAAATTTTTCTATTATGTTAACTTATTATTTCTAATTTTCAGAAGTATTTTTGTATTAAATTAAATTTTGTCTTGAAATATTTACTTTTCTTTTTCTAGAAAGGACGTTATTATATTCTCAAGAAAAATTAAATTATTGTAAAATATAAGATCTTTTACTGAATTGAAAAAATGTTATTTATTCAAATAAATCGAAAGTTAATTTGCATCTGGAAGTACATCTTACTTAAGGAATTATTTTTAGATAATATGTGATTAATATATTTCATATTTAATCTATATTTATTAAATTTGTTTTTATTGTATCTTTTAATTCCAAAGAAAGCTCCCTTTGCCTTTGAAGCTTTTTTATTGCAATTTCTTTTGAGATTT
>CAZDQI010000058.1:595-2116 GCA_964507765.1 uncultured Candidatus Saccharibacteria bacterium | reverse complement strand
TTATTTAGTACTTCCAAACCCTCCTCTAGATTTTTTCTTATTAAATTTCTGTAATTTAAGTTCTGGTCTACTAATTTTAACTAATAAGGCTTGAGCTATTCTTTCTCCTTTATTAATTTTAACTGTTTTGTTACTAAAATTATAGAATTCAACTTTAATTTCGTCTTCATCCCCATTATAATCTTGGTCAATAACACCAATTCCATTAGCTACAAAAAGATGTTTTTTAATTGGTGTTGAAGATCTAGAAGCTATCATTAAAAAATGATCTTTAGGTGTTTTAACAATTAAATTAGTTGGCACTAATTCAATTTGTTTAGATTTAATTGATATATCAATTCTAGAATACAAATCAAAACCAACAGATCCTTTTGTTTGATACATTGGATCTGGTAAATCTTTATCAATTTTTTTGTAATTTAAATAATTAGACATGATTATTTTTAAATTATTAATTAACATCAACTAATCCACCCATATAATTAGCCTCATAAACTATTTTATCGTTTTTCATAATTAACTCCTTCCCTGAGAATTTTTCAAGATTCCCATTTCAGTTATTTCTATAAACAAAATCATTAAATTTTATCTCTTCTGGACCTCTAACAGGAAAATCTTTTGGTTGATTCATTAATGCATTACCTAATGCCTTATAAACTTCATTTTTATCAAAATCTTCAATTACCCAACCGTAATACACCATCATTCAAACTGGGTTATTATTTAAAAAAACAACTTCTCTGCCTCCATATGGTTCTCCACCAAAAAAGTTATCATGAGCTTTAAAATCTTCATTTTCATAATAAATAGAAGTTGAATTATCTTTTTCTTTTATTCATTCTTTTTTATTACCACTGGCATAACCAGCTTCATTAAATTTAATTAGAAATTGTTTTAAATTTTGTATATCCATACCTAATTTAATTTTAATTATTATTTAATATTAGAAATTTTATCCATCGCTTCTTTATATCAAGGCTCAACAATTTGTCTAGCTTTTTTAGAATCAATCCTTTCAAACATTCATTGAAATTTTTCTTTAACTTTCTCTACCCCTTTTTCTTCTACATGCTTCGTAAGAAAATGTTCTACATTATTTTCAAAAAAACTTATACTGTCTGCATCTTTTAATAGATTTTGATCATCATTCCCACCAATTTCGTGATTTGAAACCAACATCACAACTCTTCCAATAAATTCAGATTCAGCTCCAATTTCTTCTAAGTACTTTGATATAATATTTGCACCTTCATTTTGATGATGTGATAAATGACTTTCACTTTTATACCCATCTTTATCATTTTTTATATGATTGTATTCATTAGCATCTCTAAAAGCTCTTTCTATATCATGAGCAACAGCAGCTGTTAAAAAAGATTCATCTGCATCATTTTTCAGTTCTTTAAGCCAGTAAGCTGTTCGCAATGAATGTTTGATGCCTAAATCATCATTAGCTTTACCAAACATTTCCATTACAAATTTTTCAACCTTTGTATAAATTTCATTATTCATATTATTATT
>CAZDQI010000058.1:0-585 GCA_964507765.1 uncultured Candidatus Saccharibacteria bacterium | reverse complement strand
CTACTCAAATTTCAATAAATCAAGTGCTATATTATAAACATAAAAACTTAATAAAATATATTCAAAAATTAATTTTAAAACAGTTATTGTTATTTAAGCGTAAACCCTCCATCAACTACAAATACTTGCCCAGTAACAAATGATGATTTATCTGACAAAAGAAATTCTACCATATTAGCAATTTCTTCAGGATTACCCATTCTTTTAATTAAAGAAACATCTGTTGTCCAACTTGGATCATTTCCTGTACTCTTTGTTAAAGCTGTGTCTATTAATCCAGGAGCAACCGCATTAACTCTAATATTGTAACTACTATAATGTCTAGCAAATGATTTTGTTAAAGAAATTATTCCAGCCTTAGTTGCAGAATATATTGCCGCAAATGGTTCTCCAATAATTCCATCCACTGAAGTAATAGTAACAATTGATCCGTTATTAGATGTTTCTTTTATTAAACCTCCTAATATTTTTAATGAATAAAATGTACCTTTTAAATTTGTATTAATAGTTTCAGATATATTTTCATCAGAAATATCATCAATTCCACAAGGTAATGGCATAATTCCAGCATTAGAAACTAAACAA
>CAZDQI010000057.1:0-2208 GCA_964507765.1 uncultured Candidatus Saccharibacteria bacterium | reverse complement strand
AAATAAAAGACATAAATCCCTATCACGCTATTAAACTTTGTTTAGTTCATGACTTAGCCGAATATATTACTGGCGACATTGATTCTTTTCGAATCACAAACAAGGAAATAACTAAAGATCAAAAATACAAAGATGAAGAAAAAGCAATTTCAACAATAAAAAACGATTTTCCAGAAATTGGAAAAGAAATATATAATTTATGAAAAGAATATCAAGAAAACAAAACCCAAGAATCTAAATATGTAAAAGCACTAGACAAACTCGAATCACTAACTCACATATTAAGTGTTAATTATATCTTAGTAAAAGACGAGTTAAGAGCCAAACATACAGCGATCTATGCTGATAAAGCAGTAAAAGACTTCCCTCAACTAAAACCAATACTAGAAAATATCAAAAAAAGATTAAAAGAAGAATATATAAAACAAGGATTAGATTGAAAAGAAGAATACAATTAATTAAAAAACCTTAGATAATTCTAAGGTTTTTTAAATTTCTTTAAATTATTTATTCGCAATTTTTAACATCAAGATATTTGGATACAGCAAATGCAGCTGAAATCACACCTATAGCAACCCCAAACAAAATTTGAGCACCAACTAAAACTAATAAATTAGAAAAATAATAATTAGTAACACTTACTTCACCTAAAAATACATCTAATCTTCTTCCTACCGTTAATATTAAAGGGATATAACAAAAAGAAGAAAGTAATGCTGCCACTATACCATAAAAACATCCAGCTAAAATAAATGGGCCTCTAACAAACCAATTAGTTGCTCCCACTAATTTCATAATACCAATTTCTTCTCTCATAGAATAAATAGCAATTCTAATAGTATTAAAGGCTACAATTACAGCTACTATAGTTAAAACTGCTGTAATTACTAATGATCCAATTTGTAAACTAGTAATTAAATTAGTTGTTTTATTCAATAAATCTCTATTCTCAGTAAAATTAATATTAACTAATTTATCTTTAAAAACAGCTGTTTCTATGTATGCTAAAATATTTTCATATTCATTTACATCTTTTATTTTAATATTAACTGAAGCTGATAATGGATTTTCTCCAATTTCTTCTAAAGCCTTAATTAAAGTATCTTTATGCCCATACCTTTCTTTAAAAAACTCTAAAGCTTTTTCTCTTGAAATATATTCTGTTTTAATCACACCATCAACTTCTCCTAATTGTTCTTGAACCAATAAAATCTCACTTTCTGCAACTTCTGGCTTGAAATAAATACTAATATCAATTTTATTTTTTAAGCTTTCAATAAAACGATTGGATGTATAATTCATAACTAAAACTCCCGTAAAAACCAATATACTTAAAAACATGGTAACAATTGTTGCTACTGTTAACCAACCATTACGTTTAAAAATTGATTGACCTCTTTGAAAAACTCTTTTAAGGCTTGTACTTATAGGCGTATTCATAATATATAATTTATTTTAATATTTATAAAACATATTTACCTTTTTCTTCATCACGAGTAATAACTCCATTTTCTAAAGTAATAACTCTCCTTCCTAAAGTATTAACTATTTCTTTATCATGAGTTGATAAAATCACCGCCGTGCCTAATTCATTAATCTTTAATAATAATCTAATAATTTCTCATGTATTAATTGGATCCAAATTTCCAGTTGGTTCATCAGCAACTAACAAATCTGGTTTTTGAATAACAGCTCTTGCAATAGCAATTCTTTGTTTTTCTCCAATTGACATTTGGTGTGGAAAATTATTAGCTCTATCTTGTAATCCAACTAATTTTAAAACTTCAGGAACCTCTTCCCTTATTTTTATATCACTATAACCACCAACTTCTAAAGCAAATGCTACATTTTCATAAGCAGTACGCTTTGGTAGCAACTTAAAATCTTGAAATACAATACCAATATCTCTTCTCAAAAGAGCTGTTTCGTATGCATTCATATTAGCTACATTTTTATCCTTAAAATATACTTCTCCTTGACTAGGTTTTTCTTCACCAAATAATAGTTTTAATAATGTAGTTTTTCCAACACCTGATTTACCTACAATAGATACAAATTCATCTTCAACAATATCAAAAGATATATTGTCTAAAACTAAACAATCATTATCATATACTTTAGTAACATTTTGATAAGAAACTAAACTCATATATTTATTTTAAATTTTAATATGTACATTTTAACAAATAAAAAAATAAAGGTCAAGCA
>CAZDQI010000056.1:0-2224 GCA_964507765.1 uncultured Candidatus Saccharibacteria bacterium | reverse complement strand
GTAATATATTTTTTAGCTAAATTAACAGCTCGTTTAATTGATTTATATGTAATAACTACTCTTCCTTGTTTCTCCAAAGCTAAAGCTTCATAACTCAATATCTTCACCGCTTCATTTTCACTAATTTCTTCCATTCTAACCTTTTCAAATATATTACAAAATTCAGCATCTTTTTCAATAATTGTATGATATTCTAATGCTGTTGTACTACCAATAATAGGAACTAAACTTGATTGAAATATTTGTTTTAGAAAATCAGCTGCATTAATTCCTGTATTTTCAATATTTGTTTGTTTTAAATTATATATATTAGGTATATATAGTATTATATTCCCTGCCTCAATAACTTCTTTAACAATATTAGAAAGTCTACTTTGTAATTCACCAACATTTTTAGCCCCTTGTGTTATTTCCCCGATATTTAACATTACCAATCTTTTATCAAATAAAGATTGCGGCACCTCATCATAAACAATTTTCATAGCTAAATACATAACCATAGTTTCTTTTCCACTCCCTGGCTCACCAATTAACATTACATTATTTAAACCCGGCCTTAATAATATATTCATCATTTGATCAAATTCTCTATCATGACCAACTAAAAAACCAATTTTCATCCTCTGAGCTAACGATGTTAAATCAATAGAAACCTTATCCAAGTATTTAGTTGGTCTAGACATAAAAGCTCTATCAATTTTAAATTTATACCCATATTTCATTCTCAATCTAAAAAAATCACCAACACCAGCAATCAAATGATCTGGATTAGGTATTGGCATACCTAATAAAATTAAAGCATTAGAAATATCATCATGGTTAATATTAAATTTAGTGGTAATGACATTTAAAATTCCGCCTTCCTTATCATCTATTAAAGCTAAAAACAAAGCGGGCTTTGTTATCTGATTATTTCGTATTTCCAATGTTTCCAAAAAAGCACCACTTAAAAGCCTCTTTATATATTCTTTTAATTCCTTTTTATCAATTTCTACCTTCGTACCTAACTCCTTATTCACAGTTTCAATGACTTCTTTTGGTTTTACATCCATCTTAACTAAACTACGAAAAACTAAGCTATCGCTTAATAAATATTTAAACAATCCCAACCTAAAATCTTTTTTATGTTTTATAGATTCAAAATATACTTTCAAAATTAATTTTTCTGTGTCTTTACGTGTAAAATCATCAACATCAATATCTTTTTTATTTAAATCTTGTAAAGTAATATTTTTATTAGCATTATTCCTATTAATAAAAATATCGATTAAAATAAATAAAATAATATATGCTATATAAGAAAACTTAGCATTACTACATAAAACTAAAGCAAAACAAAAAGAAAAAATTCAAACAGCTGTTAACACAAAATCAATTAATTTATTTTGTAATAAACTAAATTCTATTCTCTCACAATCGCATTTAATATTTTTACCACTAGGATTAAATAATGAAAGCATATTATTTATTTAATGTTTTTAAAACTAAAATCGGCAATACACTACATCAAGCCAAATATATAAATAGAAATACTACTGTTACAAACAGATAAACCAAAGCCCCAACAAAGCTCCTAACAATTCTAAAACCAACACCAATAAAATACCCAGCAAAAGAATAATCTTGATACAATGGCTTAAACAAATATTTTATGGTTACAAATAAAGCCCATTCTCTATCAAGCATCTTAATTACATAAATAAAATATCGATATATAAACAAAAAGCCATCTATATATCAATGCTTAAAAAATAAGGCTACTTCTTTAAATATTGTTTTTATTACATATCATATTCACATATATATTTTTTAATAATTTATTGGTATTTATGTTTAGTTTGGTTGTATATTTGAGATATTTCATCAGACGAAAGTACTCTTCTATAAATACGAATATCATCTAAATACCCTTGGTTTATTACAGAGCTATTCCCTTTACCTAATGTAACAGGTTCATCATTAATAATAAATGCTTTTGCATATCTTGATTTTGAATCTTCGTTATCATTAATATAAATATGATTATCTAATGATTCATTTTTTGCTGTTGTAGCAAAAAAATGTCAATTATTCGAACTATAGTAAACCCCACTAGTGCCTATAACGGCTGAACCGTTATAAATATATAAATCTGCCCTACCTAAACTGCTTCAAAAAAAAGTATAATTAGGAGACGATTGACCTTTTGCTAAAAATCTAATAGAGCTAGTACTGAATCCAATGC
>CAZDQI010000055.1:0-2281 GCA_964507765.1 uncultured Candidatus Saccharibacteria bacterium | reverse complement strand
ATCTAACTTTATGTTAAGGTATTTAGCACATAAATCTTCCAAACTAAAACCCTTTCTATTTAACCCACAATCAATAATCTTTTCTGCAACTTGTGTATCAAATAATTTAAAATCTGTTCTTTTGATTTGGGCGTAAGGATAAAGCATACTTAAATCAAATATTGCATTATGAAAAACCAATATACCATTGGTGTGATTTAATAAGATGTTAACAATATACCTTTTTTGTTCATCATCATAATCAAAAAAATCAAATATAAAAACTTCACCATTATCAATTTTAACTTGGAGTAACCTTATATAGTCTTCACTAAAATCTAACCCTGTTGTTTCTGTATCAATGGCTATAATATTAGAACCCATTATTTTTAGCATTGTATCTTTTAAGTTATCCCATTGTGTTGTAACCATCACATTGTTAAATTCCTTTTGAATATCTGCCTTTTGTTTTAAAGTATCTTCAAAACTAAATAATGTTTCCTGAACCCCTATCATATTTTCACCCTAAATAATTTGTTAGTGTTGATTGTTCGCCATCAATTAAATCCAATTTGCCAAATATTTCATTTATTTTTTTAATGTCACCTTTATAAAATATTAAAACATTTTGGTGCATTTTACCAACTTTTCTTGAATTATTAAAAATTTTCCCTGCTCGAATTGGTAAAGTTCCAATTGAATTTACTAAAATAATTTCATTATATTTTGGTGCTCCGTGTTGTGTAAATAGGTCAACTGTTTTTTCTGGTAAATTAACATAAAATCCTTTTTCGTCCCTTACATCACCAACAACAAAAATGGCAAATCTATTATCTTTTAATTTAGCTAATGATTTTTTAATAATAGAACTATATATTTCTAAAAATTGATTATAGCTCATATTACTTAAATCATCTTTTTTATCAGAATAAACCTCTAAATTAAAATATGGGGGGCAAGTAAAAATTAAGTCAACACTATTGTTTTCAATTAAATCTAAAACCTGATTACTGTCCCCAGTTAGCCAAACTGGTTTAATGTATTCATCGTCATTAGTCTTTTTAGCTGTTTCCCTTATTCCTATTACCCAAAATAAATCCCCTTGCTGTAAATAAGGAATACATTTAGCTTCATAAATTGGGTCTAATTCTAATCCTTTAAAATTAGTTGTTGGTGCAAATTTATGATAATCTAAATCACTTTTAATTAAAGTTACCTTCTCTTTCCAATTATCAGGTGCATATTTATTAAGTCTTTCTGTTGGTTCTGCACCAACACAAATTCCTAAAACTGGTATATCCAAATTTTTTTCCTTTAAACCCCAAAGTAGTCCACTTAAAGACATCCCACTCCCTACTGTTATAACAATTCTTTTAACATCCGCTGGTATATCTATAACTTGTTGTTTTGTTTGGTTGATAACTTCATTGCATTCCATTCCAAAAGGTATTTCTGTCCAACCTAAATTTTTGGCATCTTCCCTTGCTCTTGCAATGATAACACTATTATACCCTGCTTTGTGTTGAATAATTTCTGCACCTTTTTCTTGTGCCTTTACTAATTCTGGTGATAATTCACCTTCTGGTGTGTGTGCCCTGCATTTTAAATTTAATTTTTTGGCTAATGTTGCAACAATATTTATTTGTGGAGACGAACGACTCCCTGCTGTAACAACACCTTCTACACCATTAGCTTTTAAATTTTTCATTAAACCCCAAGCTGACCGAACTTTCCCACCACAAACTCCATCGATTATAAATAAGTCTTCTCTTTTAACCCAAATATCGTCAATTTTTTGAATAGGTGTAACAAAATTAATAATATCTGTTTTAGTGTTATTGTTAGGTTTAATATCTAACCATTGCTGTTCATTTGCTTCAATTTGTCTTTCACTTAAATCGATGCCAATATATTTATAACCTAATAAGGAAGCTACAATTCCTCTTACACTCCCCCCAGCAAAACAATCTAATATACAGCCATCTTCTGTATTAAACCATTCATAACATATTTCACATAAAGCTGGGTCAAATACACTTGTTTCTTGTGATTGTTTTATTCCATATTTTTTTGAATCAAAACCTTTTGGCAAACACCCAGCATCTCTTCCTAATTCACCTTTAATACCAAGTTTTAACCATTTTTTTCTTCTATCTATCCAATATTGTTGTTTAGTATCAAAGATACTAAATGGGGGTATTAAAAACTTGTCTTCTAATTTATTGTATTTTTTTATTTAAATCACCTCATTATAGTAAAAAACCAAGTGGGTGTTTTGGTGATGTAAAAAAAGCCACCCACT
>CAZDQI010000054.1:0-2336 GCA_964507765.1 uncultured Candidatus Saccharibacteria bacterium | reverse complement strand
TGCTATTACTATCATTAATTCTACTAGGGTGAAAGATTTCTTAGAATTCATTTTAGATATTTTCTGGGTTATTTAATTCTTTTTGATCTTCTTTTTTGTTTGAAAAATCAACTAATTTATTTGTTTTCTTACTCATTAATTCCAATCTTTTTTTAGAATCTTCAAAAGCTGAATTTGTATTAGATAAATGTTTTTCTAATTTTCTAAAACTATCGTCTAAAGAATTAGCATCTTTGATAATTAAATTTAATCTTTTAATAATATTATGGGTTTCTTCAGATAATTTAGTATCTTGATACCAATGCTCAATAATACGTAAAGTTAGGAATAAAGTATTAGGTGAAGTAATGATAATTTTCTTACCTCAGGCGTACTTCATAATACCAAATTCTTTATCTAAATGATTAATAATTTCATAATAAATTGCTTCAGCAGGAATATACATTAAAGCATAATCAACTGTATTTTCAGAAGGTAGAATATATTTAGTTGATATTTGATCAACTAAAGTTTTAACATCGTTAATAAATATTTTTTTAAATTCATTTCTTTCTCTATCATTTTGTGTTTCCATATATTTTTTAAAATTATCTAATGGGAATTTAGAATCAATTGATAATAATTTATTATCAGGTAATTTAAAAACAGCATCAGCTTTTTCGCCGTTACTAAATTCGTATTGTGTTTTATATAATTCTTGAGGATAATATTCTGATAATAAATGGTAAAGTTGGCCTTCACCTCATTCCCCTCTTAATTTAGGAGTTTTAAATAAGTCTTGGAAACTTGAAATATCCTCCATTTTAGTATTAGTTTGTTTTAAAAATTCTTGGACTTTTACTGTTTCACGAGTAAAATTTTGTATTTGATCATTAATATTTTTTGTAGTTGATGTAACGGATGTATTAACATTGTTTAATTGATTTATCATTAAATCTGTTAAATGTCTTTCTAAGTTTAATAGTTTTTCATCTTGCTTATCATCAGTATTTTTTTTATTCAAATTGTTTTTTAAATATATAACAAACCATATTATTAAACTAATATTAATAATAAAAAACACTGATAGAATTAAAACTAAATACAAGCTATTCATTTTCTTTACTTAACAATGGTTTTGGTTTGATTGGGTTGTAAACTAATAAATAAACTAAACCAGTTGTAAGGAATAAATCAGCTATCATAGCAATACCATTGATTTTAATAATTGAGAATGCAATCATAGCAGCAAAAATTATTATTTTAAGACCTGCAATAAGTAATATATTTCTTCATCAATCTTTTTTAAAAATTACCATAGCTTTTTTAACAGATTCTATAATTGATAAATTCTCTTTTGCCATAATTGGAAGAGCAAAACAAAATATGAATGTAAAATATATGCCTGGTATTAAAAAGAAAAAAACACCTAAAAATATAACCAAAACTTTTAAAGCGCTAAATAAAAACAACTTTCCAATGTATTTAAAATTACTTCTGATTAATTTTAGATGATGAAATTTATCATCTGATATACCTTTAACTAATATGAAAACAAAGAAATTATGAATAGTAGTTATAAATATAGCAATAACAAGTAAAGCAAAAAAACTTATTATTAAAAATTGAGTAATTTGTACAGTTGTTTGAGTTGTTATCACTGTTTCTAGCTTTGTTTCTAAATTGTCATAAACCATTGGTTCAAAGCTTGGACCAATTAAAGCAAATATTAATAAATAAACAAAACCAATAACTAAAAATCCTTTTCAATTGGATTTGAAAATATCGTAAATATTTTTTAAATATTGTTTAAATAAACTCATGATTATTTTTTATGATAATTTTTTAACTTCAGAACTTACTTTATCAATTAATTCATCAATTGATAATCTATTTTTAACAATATATTCAATAACGCCAAAATTCTTTCCACGTTCAATATCTGAATCTTGCCCTAAATTAGATGTAATTATAACTGGAGTTTTACTAAAATTAGGATCATTCCTTAATAATTCTAAAAATTCAAAACCATTTCTTTTTGGTAAAATTAAATCCAAAAGAATTAAATCAGGTCTTATGGTTTTTAATAATTCAAAAGCCTCTTCTCCATCCATAGCTTTTTCAACATTAAAACCTTGTTGTTCTAGTTTTAATGCCAATAAACTACTTAAAAAAGCCTCATCTTCTACTAAAAGAATAGTCTTTTTAGGTGAAGTATTAGGCATGTTTGTTTGTTGGTTTTCCATAGTTTTTTATTTAATATATTACTAGGTATAATATATGCAAATTTGTTAAAAAAGTCAAGAAAATTATTGGTATTTAGATTTTGTAGAATTGTATATTTGAGAAATTTCTTG
>CAZDQI010000053.1:0-2445 GCA_964507765.1 uncultured Candidatus Saccharibacteria bacterium | reverse complement strand
CAGAATCTAAATCAGCTGCCATTTGAGCTGCCTGAATCGCCTTATCTTTTTCATGGGTCTTACCATAAGCAGCGGCTAAACGAGACCAATAAGCCGGATTTTCTGAATCATATTTTACTGCCACTGCCAAATATTCCGCTATTTTATTGTAATTAATATAACTGGATTTTAAAGTAAATTGCACCAACAAATTAACTGTCATTTTTATTTTTTCTATTCTCAATTGCAGATCAATTGGAGTTTGAGCTTCAACTAAACTTAAATCAGATTGATATTCTTCTAAACGGTTTTCTAAAAATTTAATAAATAAGGGGTAATTGCTTGATTTAATTCTTGGGGAAATCGCAAAAAGAATATCAGATTGTTTATTAATATCATAACGATGTCCAGCATCAATAGCAAAATCAATATATTTAAAAATTTGCTCTACATCATCATTATTAATTAATCCAATAATTCCTTTTAACCATAGGGCCCTACTATAATTAGGGGTTCTTGCTAAAATAATATCCAACCACTCATTAGCCTCATCATATTTTTCTTTATAAATTCTATCTTCTACATAAGTAATCAAAAAGTCTGTGCGTTGCGGCCATCTTTGTGCTATTTTTTCATACCATTCTTTAGCTTTGATTTCATATTCAGCTAAATCTTCGTTAGTAAAATTAAACCATGATAATTGAGTATAAATAGCAGTGCGATAAACATATAAATCAATAGAATTTTCCTTTTCTGATGCTTGTTCAATAGCCACAAGTAAATCATTGCTTAATTTTTTCAAAGTTGTGGTAGGAAGAGGTTTTTGATTAATGCGAGAATAAATAATTGTTTTAATAAAATTATCAGCCCATAAATTAATCACTTCATTATAAATAAAAGTTTTTTGATCTAAGGCTTTTTGATAATAGCCAAAGGCAGTTTCAATATTAGTCGTGCTCGCGTTAGCTGCCTGAGCCACTAAATCAGCCACCACATAAGGCTTCCTAACGGCAAAATAAAAAATGCTGCCTAAAACCGCGATCAACAAAACTCCAATCCCAAAAATTTTTTCAGGAATAATAATATTATTATTCTTATTTTCTTTTATATTATTTTCTTCTGATTTATTAAAGAAAACCAGAAGAAATCCCACAAAAAAGTAGAAGAACAAAGAATTAGCCGGTGTATCAAAAACAAAGAAATTATGAACCATATTGGAAACCAACAAACAAATCAAAGACATCCAAGCAATCTTTTCATAATTATTTTCGCTGGCTTTTATTTTTTTCCAAAGTCCATAAAAAATCACGCCTAATAAAAATAGATATCCGGCAAAACCGATCACGCCATTCATTACCAATAAATCAACGAATTTATTATGCGCTCTATCAAAACGCTCCGACATTACATTGTTATCATTAGCGGAATAATTATCATCAAAAACAGAATAAAACATATCCTGGCCAACACCGAATATTGGTTTATTTTGGAACCATTTCAAACTCCATTGCCAAGTAACCCAACGGGCGCGTGAACTGGAGTCTTGAAAAGAAATAGAAGCTAAACGATCAACAATCGGAATTTTTTTGGCAATAGTTGTTTGTCTAATTTGTGTCTTGAAAGAAAAAAACAACCCTCCGCCAATAGCAATTAAAATTAAAAAAGCGGCTGACCAAATTTTTATTTTTTTAGGGAGAAAGATAATAGCTAAAATAGCAAAAATTATCAAACCCAGGAAAAACCCCAACCAAGAACCGCGAGTTTGTGTCCAAATAAACACAATAAAATCAACAACAAAAATTCCCATTAAAGAAATATTTAAAGGAGAAAATAGTTTTTTGTTTTTAGAAAAATCCTTAAAGAAATACCAAATAACCAAAAATAAATGTGCCAATAAATAGCCTGATAAAAATGTTGGGTTGCCAAAAGAACCACCTGGACGACCATATTGTTCGCCCGGAGGAGCAAATAAAAGCCCAACTTTTTGTAAGGCCGGATAAACAGCACACACCACGCTAATAATTATAGAGGTTAAAATTAATTTTTTAATAATTTCCGGTTTATCCCGCAAAATAGAAAAAATGGAAACGGCAAATAAGCCAAAGAAAATCAAACTGAGAAAACCCTCCATCCTTTCCGCATTACCCCAAAAACTGCGATAAATATTAGAACTAAAAACAACGCTTAAAAGCATGGTGCCTAAAAAAATAAGCAAGGCGATCAAAAGAATATTTTTACGTGGCTTGTATTTCTGCGCGTTAATAAAAAGTAAAAGTACCCAAATCCCTACCATCACCAAAACCAATGTCTCAAAAAAGAACATTTTACTGGTAATATATGGCCTTAAAAGATTTTTAAAAATCACCAGCGGCGTAAATAATGAAAAACCGGCAACCCAAATAAATAATTGGGTTAATTTTGATTCTAATTTTTGAATATTCATAATAAATAATTTAAAGTGTAAAT
>CAZDQI010000052.1:0-2544 GCA_964507765.1 uncultured Candidatus Saccharibacteria bacterium | reverse complement strand
TCGTTGAGATATTTAAAACTTAAATAATTAATATATTATGGAAATGATAATATATTCAAAAAAACACTTTAAAATGAGTGTTTTTTTGCATAAAAGTAGTTATTGATTTTTTGTATTAAAATATGTATAATAATATTAATAATATTAAATTTTTTATTATGTTTTGAAAAATATATTTTATAGCATTAAGTATTTTTTTATTTATTGACGCTATATGATTAGGGTTAATTGCTAAGAATTTTTATCAAAAACAAATAGGGCCATTAATGAAAGATATAAATTGGGTATCTGCTTTTTTGGTTTATGCTTTGTTTATTTTAGGATTAGTTGTTTTAGTTTTATTACCAGGGATTAAAACTAAAACAATGTTGGAAATTGTTATGTTGGGTGGATTGTTAGGTTTAGTATGTTACGGTGTTTATGATCTTACAAATTTAGCAACTTTAAAAAATTGAACTTTAACAGTTACAATTGTTGATATGGCATGAGGGTTAGTAGTCGGTTCTTTAGTAAGTTTGTTTACATACTTAATTGTTGTTAATTTCTTTAAAATTAATTAATCATGGAAAAAATAAACAAGAATAAGCATAAATATATGAGTTTTTTGAAAAAAACTTTTTTAGATTTAAGAAAAGAGAAGGAAGAAAACGAAGATGATTCTTTTAAAAAAACAGTTTCATATCTTACTGAGAGATGGAAAAAGAATAAAAGGAATCTTGATATAAAAAATGAATGAATATTAGAAGCTGTGCCAATATTTGAATCATTAATAGAAAAACTATATTCTGAAATTAAAGAGCATAAATATGATATTGTTATTGGAGATGATACTTCAGGTAGAATTCCAGCTTTAGCTGTAGGGGGATTGATGAAATTAATTTATAAAAAAGATAAGGTTAAGGAGCCAAATCTATTGTTTTTGGCTGGGCATAAAGAATTTGATGAATATGAAGGATATGATGAATATGTGATGAATAAACAATTGGTTTTGCAAAAGAAAAAATGGATTGAGAAATTAAAAAAATATATTGATGAGTTGAGAGAAAATAACATTTTAAAAGAAGATTCTCATATATTGCTAGTTACAGATTATATGGCAAGAGGAGTAACGGTTGGAAATTTTGCTTCGTTTTTTAAAAAAAATAATATTAAAATATCGGTCGCTTCTTTAGAATCGTACCATTCAGCCGAATGTTTAAATAGACAAGGATGAGATTTCGATATATGTATTGGTAAAACTACAGACGATCATACTCCTTTGTTGTGAGGAGGAAGGAAATATTTTGAAAAGAATTTTAAAATGTTTGAAAAAGAATATCAAAATTCTGATATTTTTGTAAGGAAACCAAAGGACGAAATATTAAAATCAAATTTGAAAAACATTAAAAGTATAAGAAATGATATTAAAGTATTAATAAATTATTTGTTTGAGTATTACAATAATATTAATAAAGAATAATTTTATGAATTTAGATTTTGAAAAAAAATTATGAAATAAAGGATATAAATATGTTTTTGGATTAGATGAAGTTGGAAGAGGTCCATTGGCTGGGCCAGTTGTTACTTGTGGTGTATTTGTAAAACCAAATACTGATATTCCAAAAGAATTTTTAAATAAAGTAAAAGATTCTAAGAAAATAAGTCATAAAAAAAGAGAATTAATACTCGAAGATTTAAAAACAATACCGGGGATAGAATATGCTATATGTAAAATTGAACCAGAGGAAATTGATAAAATTAATATTTTAAAAGCAACACTTAAAAGTTTTAAAAATTCAACTTTATTGTTAGAAAAAAAGATAAATCATAAACCAAATATATTATTAATAGATGGGAATAGAATTATTCCTGATTTTAAATATATACAACAAAGTATAATACAGGGTGATTCAAAGGTTTTTTCTATTGCGCTTGCTTCAATTATTGCTAAAGAATATCGAGATGCAATAATGGTCAAATACGCTGATAAATATCCAAATTATTTGTTTGAAAAGAATAAAGGTTATGGCACAAAAGATCATATATGCTTAATAAAGAAATTTGGAATATGTGAAATACACAGAAAGACATTTATTAAGAATTTTAAATAAAAATATGAATAAACTATTAGTAATTGTGGGGGTAACCAGTGCTGGCAAATCAGATGTTGCGATTAAACTGGCTAAAAAATACAATGGGGAAATAATATCGGCTGATAGCCGACAAGTTTATTGTAATTTAGATTTAGGCACAGGTAAGGTAGAAAAAGACAAGAATTGTAAGGATAGTTTTTTATCCGAAGGGGTTGTTCATTATGGTCTTGATATAGTTGATGTTAAAAAGCAATATAGTGTTTCTGAATTTAAAAACTATTGCAATAAAAAAATTAAAGAAATTTGAAAGAAAAATAAATTACCAATTATTTGTGGTGGTTCGCCTTTGTATGTTATTAGTGTTTTGGAAGGATGAGAATTTCCTAAAACAAAACCAAACTTAAAATTAAGAGAAGAATTAGAAGAAAAAACAACAGAGGAATTATATCTTACGTTGTTAATATATGATCAA
>CAZDQI010000051.1:0-2619 GCA_964507765.1 uncultured Candidatus Saccharibacteria bacterium | reverse complement strand
AAATTCTAATATGGAATCTATGACTAATGGAAGCGATAAATTAAGTGGTAATAGTTATGATTCTAACAATAATTATTTTGACTTTATTGTAAGAAGTGATATTGATCCACAAAATTCTTTGAGTCTAAAAGAACCGAGAGAAAAATCTGAGGAAATAAGCGAAGAATTTTTGTTAAAAAATTTTGAATTTTATTATTTAAATAATTCAAAAGAAAAATGTTTTATTGAGTTTGATGTAGATAATTATCCATTTTGAAATATAGATGAAGAAAAAGAAGATGGGTGAGTGGCTATGGTTTTTTATTTAAATTCTGAGTCAAATAAACAACTTTCTTTGACTAGAGATAGCAATCCTAATACTATAGGATATGCTGGTTGACAAGTTTCAGGTAATGAAACCCCTGTTTTGTTATTGAAATATCCTGTTTGCGGCGGCGGTTTAAATACAAAATTTGGAGTTACATTTGATTCATCAGCAATTTTACCAAATACTACTGGAATGACGGGCGGTGAGTTTGTTTGTACTGACTATGAGGTGAGTGATTATTATCATGTGCCAAACTCTATTGCTTATAATTATAATAATAACCCTAATCATTTTAAAATTGAAGTTACAGGGACCCTTGGTTCAAATTATGAAAGAAATTATAAAATAAATGAGCTATTTAAGGAAGGTGATTATGTTACAGTTGGTTTTTATAAAGGTGATAAAACAGGATTTGCTAGCCTACTTGATGAGGCAAAATTAGTTTACGAAGATAATAATAAATATTTTTTCAATACTAATGAATTGCTTTCTGTCGAAGTGCCAACTAATTTAGAAGTAAATTATGATAGTAATAATTATTCATATAATTTATCGTGAAAAGGAATAAGTAATGAAGAAAATATTTCATATAGAATTTTTATGGGGAATTCAATGGAGAATATTGACGATAAAGTTTATGACAGTGATATGGTTTTAGATGGTGATATCTGAAAGAGAACAATATTTCTTGAAAATTTGCCGTATAGCAGTGGTAATTTATTTTTCGCTGTTAAGGCGTGAGATAATTATCATGAAATATTTTCAGATTATTCTAATATTGTTAAAACTGATGTTTATGAAATGCCAAAGAGTATAAATAGTTATATTTCTAATGTTGACTGAAAAATGAAAAATGGAAGAATGGTCGTTGGATTTGATTTAAATTTATTAGGGAAATATACTCCTAACGGCAATCTGGATCATTACAAACAGACATTATTAACTGCGTGAGATTTTAGAGACGGTGTTAATATAAATACTTGTGCTAATCCAAATTTATATGTATCAAATGGATCTATAAGTGATTATTCGTGTGGTAATTTAAAAAATAATAGTAGACTAAAATTATTTAATTATAGTGGATCTATAGAAAAAGGACACAAGGAGTTTTTAATTAAATATTTATCTCATCCAGATTTAAATGGTTTATCAATTTATAATCCAGATGGATTAACTATAGAAGATTTAAGCGTTTTAGTGAAAACAGAATTAAATCCAGAAGGAATTATTGACGACTTGTCAAAAATGAAATTGGTGTTAAATTATGGAGTGAGGTATGAGACATATTGTGGTTATTGGGTTCATAAAGGTGATTTTGTTACTTTTACTCCAGATACTAACGAACCGCCCAATCAAGTAATATACTATTTTAATCCAAATGAAATTTTAGAATAAATCAATATTTGTATTAATTACAAAGTTATGATATATTTAAAATATTAATAAAACCTTAAAATATATATCATGATTTTAAGTGATAGAGATATTAAAAAAGCAATTAAAGATGGTGATTTAACATTTAGAGAGCCATTGTTGCCGGAGCAGATAGAGTCATCGTCTATTGATTTAAAATTAGGTCCAGTTTTTAAAATATTTAGATATACTGATGAATGTGTTTTGGATCTAAAAAAAGGGATTGATTTTAATAAAGTTATGGAGACTCAAGTAATAGATAGTAAAAAAGGTTTTATTTTACATCCTAATAGATTTGTATTAACAAGCTCTAAAGAGTATATGAAATTATCAAATAAAATTGCGGTGAGAGCTGAAGGGAAAAGTAGTTTAGCCAGAATGGGTTTGTTAGTTCATACTGCTGGTTTTGTTGATCCTGGTTTTGAAGGAACCATTACCTTAGAAATTAGTAATCAAGCTGAAATTCCTATAATTCTTTACCCAGACATGTATATTTGTCAGATTGCAGTTGAACTATTATCTTCTCCTTGTGAGCTATCTTATAAGGAAAGAAAAAAATCTTTGTATTATGATGCGGAAGGACCAAAAGAAGCAAGTACTCAAAATTTGTTTAAGAAGAAGAAATAGAGATATATTAAACCAAGCAATTTATTGCTTGGTTTTTTTAAATATTGAATACTAAATAATTTATTGAAAAAAATATTGAATTGAGAAAATGTTTTATATAATATAAATCATGTAAATAAAGGTTTTTGGTGTTATTTAATTTGACTTGTTGACTAATTTGGTTTAGTGTGGTAAGATGGTTTTAGTTGTTACCTGTACAATTTATTATGTATATTAAGGAAAGGAGGAAAATGAAATGAAAGTAAGAAAGAAAACTCATTCCATTTCCAGCG
>CAZDQI010000050.1:0-2689 GCA_964507765.1 uncultured Candidatus Saccharibacteria bacterium | reverse complement strand
GCTGTTTTTTTAACATTATAAAAAATAAAATCTTTTAAAACGTTAACAACTTGATCCAATCCATCCGATGATTCTATCAGTATTTTTTGCTTTCTATCGTAATCTACATAAGACTTAGTTCTAAAAGGCAATTTCTTTATCACGGGATAAATAGCGATGGCAGTTTTTCCTTTTATGCAAAAAATGTCATTTTCTTTTATCGGCGAATATAGATTTGTTGTAAAGCACAAACACCTAACAACTTTATTTGAATACTTGCCTTTTATACATCTTTTAAACTCTTTCAACAAAACGAGACTTCTCATTTTAAAATTTTCTACCTCTTCTCTATTTAAATTTGAATTTTTAGTAACTCCAATGATTTTGTTTTCATTCAAAATCATTTTTACGGAGGGGCTGATTTGAACAACCCTTTTCCTCTTAGACAAAAATTCCTTGAAATCTTCTTTAATCTCTGAACTTGAAATTGAGTGCGATAATTTTAATTCTAAAAACACCATGATAGATAACCTCCGAAATTAATTTTTAAAAGAACGAAATACTACACGAACAAATACACTATAACACATTTTTTACCATAAATCAAGTGTTTTGTATTTTTCTTTGACTTTTTATATATTATTTGCTATTATTATAGTACATAAAACGCTATGTTATTCAGAATATTTAAGATTTAAAGACATTTTTTGATAATAAAATATGACTAAAGACAATTTTTCAAAAATATACGATGATCATTCAAAAGAGATATATAATTTCTTGTTTTTAAGAACTCACTCTTCTGATATTGCTAACGATATTACATCAGAAACATTTTTTAAATTTTGAAAAGCGAATTGTGATAAACCAGAAGATTATCTTAAAAATGCCAGAGCTTTTTTATATCGTTTAGCTAGAAATAGTTTAATTGATTTTTATCGTAAAGATAGCAAGAAAAAAACAATTTCAATTGAAGCTAGTATCGAAGAAGAATCAGTCGAAATTCAAATCGAATCAGATGAAAATATCAATCAAAACCAAATTGAATTAGAGAAAAAACAAATTGTTTTAGCTGCTATAAAAAAATTAAATCCAATATATGCTGATGTTTTAATTTATCACTATATTCAAGGTTTAAATTCACAAGAAATATCTAATATCATTCATCGTTCTGAGCCAAATACGCGTGTTATTATCCATCGCGCTCTGAAAGCTTTAAAAAAAGCTTTAAAATAAAAACATGTCACAAATTTTAAAAGAATTTGTTGAATCGTTAGCTGAAAAAAAGAAGAAAGAAGAAGATTTAAAGAAAATGAAAGTTATTCTTAATACAGTTTCAGCTAACCAAAAAGATATTCTTTATAACTTAAACAGTGATCCTAATGCAGTTAAAGCAACGGTGCAACAAATCAAAATTCTAGCTGCAAAAAAGAAAAAAGAAGATGCTATAAAAGAAAAAGAAAAATTCATTGAACTTAAAAGAAAAACACAGCCTTATTGAAAATTATATTTATCTTTTTGATATGATGCAATTAAAGGTAAAAATGATTTAATTGAAAAAGAAATTAAAAATTTATTTGAAACAAAAATAACAAAAAAAGAATTAAATGAAACTTTTGAAAGAGTTGATGAAATTATTGAAAGTATTCCTGACTCAAAAAACAAAGATCAAGAAGGGAGAATAAAAGAAATTATTAGAACTAAAACATTAATTTACGAGCAATTTTCAAATAAATTTGTTGATAGAATTAAACATAATATATATAAATTGAATTTTCCTAATACAATAATTGAATCAGAAAGTAAGAAAGTAAAAATTAATGAAGAAAACATTAATAAAAAATTAGAATTTACAAAAGAAATATTTTTACAAAAAATAACTGATTTGTATTTACAATCAAAACAATAAATAGTTTTCTATTTATTGTTTTTTTAAAATATGATATACTCAAATCATATATTAAACATATAACTATGAAAAAATTAATATTACTAATTTTTCTTTTAAGCTTTTCAAATGCAAAAGCGATATCAAATAATGTTTTTGATTTTAACAATTCTCTTGATATTGGGAATTATATGGTTGAGAATTATACCAGATGGGTATGTGAAAATTATCAATGCAAAGAAACCAATAAAAAAACAGATGGGGACTTTGGGACTAAATCTGAATGTGAAAAGGCTTGTAAAAAAACTTCTTTAAACACAAGTTTAAATACAAATCAAGATATATTCACATCATTCAAATCACCAACAACGACTAAACCTAATTATCAAAGTTATACCAATGGTAATTTATTTGATTATTCAAATGATAACTTATTTAATTATACCATTACTAGCACCAAACCAATAAAAGATTATTTATCAATTGATAATATTCAAAACAGTTTTACAACCATGACAACTAAAGGAAATATCACATCTGTTATTGACGGACTTGGTTTTGATACTAGTTTAGCTAATCCAGAGGTTAAAACAAGCACTAGTCCAATTAATAGCTTTTTCCAAAATATCTTAAAAGGACTTGGTTTTGATCAAAGCAAAGATGATATTATTACTAATACTGACTTAGATAAAAATGAAATAGGAATACAAACTGAAACTACAACTACAATGCCGCCAGGCGGTGAGAATACAGGAGAAGAAGATGAATATATATGAGTTAATGAAGACTATGCTTTTATAATTGAAAGACCAAAATGTATAG
>CAZDQI010000049.1:0-3088 GCA_964507765.1 uncultured Candidatus Saccharibacteria bacterium | reverse complement strand
TATACATCTTCTTGATAAACAATTTCTCTAACAATATTTGTAATTTTATTTAATTGGTTTTTAGCTGATATTTGTATTTCATTAACACCTGGATCTAATATCATTGAATATTCAAAATATCCATATTTATCAAATAAAATGGGTTGTCCATTTATAGTAAGAAATTTAGTTCGAATAACCCTACCCTTAATATTAACCGGTGCATTAGTATAAGATGTTTCTTCCTTAGGATTCATCATTTCAATTTGAGGAGGCAGTAACATCAAAGAAGCTTGCCAAACAACAAAAGCTAAAATCAAAGCCCCAATAACAAAAATTAAAAACTTCTTAACATCAAAATGTTTTACTTGCATTTTTTCTTTTGCATTTTCAATTGTTGTTACTTTACCAACATTAAATTTATCAGATCTGTTTTCATAAAAATATTTATCAAAAGTATCAACTACTTCTTTATTATCTAAACCAACATATTGACAATATTTAGAAATAATACCTCTAATATATATTTTAGGAGGTAATTTTTCAAATCTTTCATTTTCTAAATTTTCTAAAATTGTTTTTTTAATCTTAGTCATTTCTTCTAATTTTTCCAAACTTAAACCTTTCTCTTCTCTTTTCTCTCGAAGAAAATCACCAAAACTAAAAACATTTTTTCGATTTTCTTTATCTGTCATATTCATAATTTTAATTTATTTCATTATCTTCTTCCTCGACTTCCATCGGGTTTTCTTCCTGCACAAATACTTCTCTTGGCTTAGATCCATTAGCTGGACCAATAACACCTCTTTCCTCCATCATGTCTATGATTTTAGCCGCTCGGCCATAACCTAACCCCAGTCTTCTTTGCAACATAGATGTTGATGCCTTTTGATATTGTTTTACAACTTCAACCGCTTCTTCATATTTTTCATCTTCTTCAGAAGAATATTGATCAAAATCAATCATTCCCCCACCTGAAGAATTAACTTCTCCATTCTCAGATCCTACACCATGTTTAACTTCAAAATTAATAGCTTCAATTACAGCCACATCTTGGCTTTTAATAAAATCAACTACTGTTTTAATTTCACTATCAGAAACAAAAGAACCTTGCAACCTCCTTGGCTTACCATTATCAGGCGTAATAAACATTAAATCACCATTACCTAATAATTTTTCTGCACCACTTGTATCCAAAACTGTTCGAGAATCAATTTGAGAAGCAACCTGGAAAGAAACACGTGATGTGATATTAGCTTTAATTAAACCGGTTATAACCTCAACTGATGGTCTTTGAGTGGAAATAACCAAATGAATACCAACCGCACGAGCTAACTGAGCAATTCTAACAATTGCTGCTTCTAAATCACGCCCATAACACATCATCAAATCAGCTAATTCATCAACCACAATAACAATGTATGGCATTATGTCTTTACCTGATTTTACCATTAATTTATTATACCCCTTAATATCAAAAACTTTTTTAGCTTGTAATTCTTCTAACCTCGCTTCCATAGTAGAAATAGCCCATCTTAAAGCCGGTAATGCTTTTTTATTATCAGTAATAACTGGTGTAATTAAATGAGGTATTCCCTCATAATGAGACAATTCAACTCTTTTAGGATCAATCATAATAAATTTCAATTGATCAGGTGAATTACGATATAGTAATGATAAAACAAAAGAATGAAGTCCAACTGATTTACCAGTACCAGTAGCACCAGCAATTAACAAGTGAGGCATTTTAGCTAAATCAGCATAAATAGGTTCATTAGCAACATTACGCCCAACAGGAAAATATAGGCTCTTTTCTGATTTTTGAAAATCTTCAGTTGATAATAAATTACGCAACCTTACTGTTGCTACAGCTTTATTTGGAACTTCAATTCCAACCAATGATTTCCCTGGTATTGGTGCTTCAATTCTAATCGGATGAGCAGCCAAAGCTAAAGCCAAATCATTATGCAAACCTGTAATTTTAGATAATTTAGTTCCTTCAGCTGGTTTTAATGTATATTGTGTAACTGTTGGACCAATACAAACATCGCACATTTCAACATTAACATTAAAATTCTCTAAAGTTCTTTGAATAATATTAGCATTAGCTCTAACATTACCAACTGTTGGTTTCCCATTTTGGTTTTCCAATAAATCTAATGGCGGTAATTTATAGTTTTCTATTTTTTTCTTATTTAATAACTCAACTTCTTTACTTTTTTCTTCATCTCCGTTTAAAATATTAATTTTAGTATTCTTAGGAGTTTTTTCAACTTTTTCCTCTTTTTTCTCTTCTCTTAAATCAATTTTCTCTTCCTCAACTTCTTCGTATTCATCATCTTCTTCAACTTCTCTTTTTCTTCTAAATAATCCAAAAATAAAAGATAAAATATTTAAATTAAATTGAGCTTGAGTAGCTAAAATAACACCAGAGATAAACAAGCCTAATAAAATAGCAAACCCAGCATAAATACCAAAAACTCTTTCTATAGCTCCAAATAATTTACCTAAATATCCACCCGCCATTGGATTAATAAGATCAACCATCCCTAAAAAACCAAAAAATGACATTATTAATCCACTAATTGTAAAAATATAATTAGGATTTTTATCGCGTCGAGAATATAAAAAACGAATAGCCATAAGCAAAAAACAAAACGGTATTAAATAATACCCTATACCAAATAAACTATAAAATACTTTAAAAATAAACTTACCACCAATTCCTGCTTGAGAAAAAACACTTAAACTAAATATCAAAAACAAACAAAACATAAAAATTGAAGCAATTCCTCTTTTAACTTCACTTTTTAAATCTCTAAAAGGATTAGTTAAATGCAAATCTAACTGTTCTTTCTCTTTTTTTGTATTTTTCTTTTTTGCCATTTTATATATATTTATTTTTAACTAAAACTATCTTATCAAAATTTTAACAAAATAACAATAAGTTAACCGCCAATTAAAAACTTTGTAATTACACTAACTACAAACTGAATTGGCCCAAAACCATAAAAAATAACCAGCATTAAAAAGAATAAACCAAATCTATTTAATGTTCTCTCTACATTGGGATTATTAAGAAAATAGAATAATATTTTAGAACCATCTA
>CAZDQI010000048.1:0-3497 GCA_964507765.1 uncultured Candidatus Saccharibacteria bacterium | reverse complement strand
AGGAATTGGTAATAAATTAAATATTACTCATAAAATATTTAAATATACAACCATTATTAATACACTAATAACCGATGAAGGCATACCAATAAATACATTTAAACGAATAATTACTGCCACCAAACAAGCTAATATTAAATTAGATAATGGCCCAAACAAAGCAACTATAGCCATATCTCTTTTAGGATTCTTCAAATTATATGGATTAACTGGAACTGGTTTAGCTCAACCAAATATGATTGGTCTTGAATTAGTCGCCTTAGCTAATAATATCATAATTACTGGTACTAATATTGTACCAATCATATCTATATGCTTTAATGGGTTTAAACTTAGTCTACCATATTGTTCAGCCGTATTATCTCCTAACATTTTAGCTGCATGGCCATGTGAAACCTCATGCAACACCAAAGAAAAGAAAATAATTGTAAAATTTAAAATTAAATCCATAATATTTATTTATTTTGATTTTTTTAAAAAATATGTTAAATTAGCCTTTAGAAGCAACAATATATATATTTCTCTTGATTCCTTTTTTATCAAAAGTATATCCTTTATCACATATATTAAAGCCAGCTTTTTTAAACAATCCCTGTATTTCTTTTAAAGAAAACATATGTAAATACCGAGTTCCCAAATTGACACCTTCAGCACAAAAAGGAATAATCAAATCATTAGCATCCATATTAGATATTCTAAAAAATGATTTAATATTATTAATAAAATGTTGCTTAAAGTTATAGTGCTTAGATGTATTTTTCACCAACCAAGCTGTTAATATTAGTTTACCACCTTTTTTAAGTGTTCTCAAGCACTCTTTCAAAAACAAAATCCTGTAATCATACGATGGTATATGTTGTAAAACAGCAATAGAAATAATTTTATCAAATTCATTGTCTTTAAATGGTAAATTTAAAGCATCTGCTTCAATAAATCTATACTGATCTTCAGCATGTAATTTCCTTGCTTCTGCTAATAATTTAGAGCTATTATCAATTCCAATATATTCAACATTTTTATCTTTTAAAACATCAAATAATCTTCCATTGCCACATCCTAAATCCAAAATCCTATCACCCGAACTAACTAAATCTACTAAAAAATTAAGGTCACTTCAAAAACCAAATCTAGTTTTTGAAAAAGAAGTAGCTATTTTTTCATAAAAGTCTTTACTATACTTTAATAAATAATCTGCGTAAGTTTTTTTCATAATGGATCCTAAAATTGTTATAACTGAATTAATTAAATTCAAACCAAAAAACAAAAATGATATTGAGATATTTAAGCATAAATTATGCAAAAAATACAATCTCAACGTAATATATAACAGTGAATTACTATCATTCTATCAAACTTTAATAAAAAATCAAACTATTAAACCTAATGATAGTTTAAAAAAGCTTTTAATAAGCAAAAATGCTAGATCTTTATCAGGAGTATCAGTTATAACCATATCTAGTAAACCATATCCATGCCCAGGCAATTGTCTTTACTGCCCAACTCAAAAATCAGTTCCAAAAAGCTATTTAGATAACGAACCAGCCATATTAAGAGCTATTAGACATAAATATCAACCAGCTCCTCAAGTAAAAGAAAGACTTAAGGTATTAAATCTTAATGGCCATCCAACTGATAAATTAGAAATAATAATCATTGGTGGAACATTCTCTTTTTTCAGTAAAAACTACCAAACAAATTTCATTAAAAAAATATTTGAAACTTGTAATGAAAAAAAATCAACAACATTAGATCAAGCTCAAAAATTAAATGAAAAAGCAAAAAACAGAATTGTTGGTTTAACAATTGAAACAAGGCCTGATTTCATTAACAACAAAGAAATACAGCATCTTAGAAAGCTAGGTGTAACTAGAGTTGAAATAGGAGTTCAAAGCATTTATGATGATATTTTAAAACAAAATAGAAGAGGTCACCCAGTTAAAACAACAATTGAAGCCACAAAACTATTAAAAGATGCTGGTTTTAAAGTATGCTATCATATGATGCCAAATCTTTATGGTTCAAACACAAAAAAAGATTTACAAATGTTTAAACAACTTTTTGAAGATCAAAATTTCCAACCAGATATGTTAAAAATATACCCTTGCATGGTAATGAAAGAAGCTGATTTATATGAAATATATAAACAAAAATTATATAAGCCATATAATTATAAAACCCTATCAACATTATTAAAAAACATTCTCACCATACTACCAACCTATGTAAGAGTTCAAAGACTAATAAGAGATATCCCCGCCCAAAGTGTTATTGGTGGTGTAAGAATATCTAATTTAAGAGAAATTATTGAACGAGAATTAAGACAAGAAAACAAAAAAGTATGAGAAATTAGATTTAGAGAAATAAGGGATGAATGAAAAAAAGACACAAAATTAAAAATGTTTAGAATTGATTATGATGCCAGCGATGGTAAAGAAATTTTCCTAAGTTTTGAAGATAAAAATAGAGAAAAAATTTATAGTTTATTAAGACTACGCATCCCTTCAACCACAAAACCCGTTATAAAAACATTAGAAAATTCAGCTATCATAAGAGAAGTTCACACCTATGGTAAACAAATAAAAATATCAAAGAAAAACCCTAGTGCTCAACACCAAGGATTAGGCAAACAACTAATAAAAGAAGCTGAAAAAATATCAAAACAAGAATTTAATCTTAAAAAAATTGCTGTTATTTCTGGAGTAGGTGTAAGAGAATACTATCGCAAACAAGGATATAAATTAAAAGAAACATATATGATAAAAAACATCAAATAAAATTGATGTTTTTTTATTCATATTTATTTTTACTGCTGTCATAGATTTTCATTATTTCTTCCGACGACAAAGATCTTTCATATATTCTTACATCGTCTATATATCCATCAAAAATAGTAATTGCGCTCGAAGCTGCAGAACCTCTACTACCAATTTTAACATATGAACTACAATTATTCCCTAAATTGCCGTCTGAAAGATTAGCCGTATACTCTAGCTCTCCATCAATATAATGTTTTTGCAAATAACCATCTCAACTTGAAACGATAAAATATCAACGGTCTAAATCTAAAACGTCTATACCACTTCAATATCAATTGCAACATGTATTTCTAGAAAAAGCTGAACGAAATTTAGCATCACTTGAAACTGCTGTCTCATAAGAACATTCATTGTTTATAATTATACTATGATCTGATGCAATATAGCTATTAATTTTTATTCAAGCCATCATTGATATAACATTTAAAGTATTAAACCCTACACCAGCATTAACAAAATCACCATTTTCTCTTGTAAAAACTCCTGCGTAATTAGTATTGCTACTATTAGTTGCAATATATCTATTAGTCGACGAACCATATCAAGTTGATTCTCCGCTATAAGCAGATTTATTTCAAATACTATTCTCAAAGTCAATATATAGTTTTAAATCTACATCTCTAGATAATGGTGTATTTCATGTTCTATTAGGACTACCTAAGGTAAATGCACCAGTAAGTG
>CAZDQI010000047.1:0-3620 GCA_964507765.1 uncultured Candidatus Saccharibacteria bacterium | reverse complement strand
CCTAATGGAATGATTTTAGTTACTGGTCCAACTGGATCAGGAAAAACTACAACCATGTATTCAATGCTAAAAGAAAAAAACAAGCCAGGGATTAATATTATTACTATTGAAAATCCAATAGAATATCAAATGAAGGGAATTAATCAAACTCAAGTTGATGAGTCAAAAGGCTATACTTTTCAAAACGGATTGAAATCTATTTTAAGGCAAGACCCAGATGTAATTATGGTGGGTGAAATTAGAGATAAAGAAACAGCTAGTATTGCAATTCAATCATCACTTACAGGTCATTTAGTATTATCAACATTGCATACCAATGAATCAGCTGGAACGATTGCTCGTTTAATGGAGTTTGACATTCAAAATGATGTTATTGCTTCTAGTTTAAAATTGATAATATCACAAAGATTAGTTAGGAAACTATGTCCTTATTGTAAACAAGAATATGAAGTTGATTCTCAGATGAAAGATGAGATTGAAAAAGCAATATCAATTTTATCTCCAAGAAGTAATTTTTCAGCGCCAAAAGAGATTAAAAAATTATTTAAGCCAAAAGGGTGTAAGCATTGTAATAATTTGGGGTATAAAGGTCAAGTTGGTATTTTTGAATTATTGTTTTTGAATGACGAAATTAATGAAATGATTAAAGAAAAAAGAAGTATTGGTGAAATTAGAGAGACAGCAATAAAACAAGGCATGGTGCCACTATTTCATGATGGCTTAGCAAAAGTTTTAAGAGGAGAAACTTCAATGGAAGAGTTGGTCCGGGTTTCAGGTGATATTGAATATGTTTCTTTAATGTTTGATAAATTATTAAAACAATCTTTGGCTAGAGGCATAGAGGTTACAAAAGAGGAATATGAAAATGTGAGTAAAATTATTAGTAATCAAGATAAAATTCATGAAATTATAGAGGATTCAAAACCAAGCGATGCTTTTGAAATGTTGTGTATATTAGCGTTAATATACAATGCGTCAGATATTCATATGGAACCAGAAGAAGAAAAGGTTAAAATACGTTATAGAGTAGATGGTGTTTTGATGGATAAATTAGTATTTGATATTAATAATTATTTAGGAATAATTCAATATTTAAAAGATTTAATTTTGCAAGAAGATACAGATTTAATAAATGAAGGAAGATTTAAGATTAAAACAGAGCAGGGAGATAAAGATGTTAGGGTTTCTATTATTCCTAGTGGTTTTGGTGAGTCGGTTGTTTTAAGATTTTTAAAATCAAATATTGGTAAATTAGATTTAGCTGAATTAGGTGTTTTGCCGGAAATGTTGCCAACATTAAAACAAATGACTAGTAATCCAAATGGAATAATTTTAGCTTGTGGTCCAACTAGCTCAGGTAAAACAACTACTATGTATTCTATTTTATCTAGTTTAAACAAACCAGATGTTAAAATTATGACGATTGAAGATCCAATAGAATATCAAATGAAAAATATTGTTCAAACCCAAGTAGATGAATCAAAAAATTATACTTTTTCAGAGGCATTAAAAGGGTTTTTAAGACAAAACCCAGATATTATTTTAGTTGGAGAAATACGGGATGAAGAGACGGCTAAAGTTGCAACTCAAGCATCTTTAACTGGGCATTTAATTTTATCAACTATACATACAATCGATAGTGCTGGTGTTATTCCAAGATTAACTAATTTTGGTATAGATAAGCAAGATTTGTCATCTAGTTTTAGAGGAGCCATATCACAAAGATTGGTTAGAAAACTATGTCCTTATTGTAAACAAGAATATGTTAGTGATGAAGATGAAAAGTATGTAGAAAATGTATTAAACTCATTATCAAAAGAAATGCGTGAGAAATTTGAATTTAGATTAAGCAAACAAAGAAAAATGTTTAAAGCGGTTGGTTGTGAAAAATGTAATTTTACTGGATATTCTGGTGTAACTGGTGTATTTGAAATATTACCAAGTGATTCTGAAATAGAAGGATTGATTGTTAATTCAGCTGACGTTTCTATTTTAAGAAAGGAATTGTTAGAAAGAAGTTTGAATTTAGAACAAGATGGAATTATGAAAGTTATAAATGGAGAAACTAGTTTAGATGAGATAAGAAGAGTTTTGTAATTTAAATATGAAAAAACCGAAATGAATTTTCATTTCGGTTTTTTTGATAGAACCCATTAATCTGTAGGTATCATCCTCCGCATGATGCGAAGATTAAGAACTTTACTGAGGATTAGTTCAGTCGGAACCGAGCTATCCATCGGATTAAAGTTCTGAGGGCCAAAAGCAATAAATCGCCCTTGCACCTACAGATTAATAAGCTCTATGCACTTTTAAGCGTAACAGGTATTAATTATATCACATGGAAGTCTTTTTGTCAATAGCAGGGTGTGGAAAAACTGTTTAAACAAAAGCGCTTGCAATATATATAAAATTTGTATATACTATGATTATTAAATATTAAAAAAACAATATGTTTGATAAAATGAAGAAAAATTTAAAGGATTTTTTTATTATTATCTTGGTGATTATAATTATTGTGTTAGTTTTGGTTTTTAAAGGAAATAGTAATGATAAAGATATTAATAATGTAAATGAAAATCAAAAACAAACTGAAGAAAGTCAAAATATTTTAGACAATAATTTTTACTCTAATATTGTATTAGAAGGCAAGGGAGATAAAAACTCTGGTCGTTATGTTACCGTGTTGTCTGATTATAGCTGTGGTTGATCAACTAAGTTTTATTTTGATACTATTTTAGAATTTTTTAAGGGGGAAGATTTAAATAAGGTGTGATTGCAATATGACTTTTTAGTTTTGAATGAGCAATCCCCATCTTTATTACCAACAGAAGCGGCTTATTGTGCTAATGAGCAAGGTAAGTTCTGAGAGTTTCATGATGGTGTATTTAATTTAAAAGAACAATATGAAGATTTAGAAGATGCTTTTACTAAAGAAAATATGTTTAATTTAGCTAAAGAGTTAGGTATTGATAATACCCAGTTTGAAGAATGTGTAAATACTAATAAGTATAAACAGTTAATTAATATGAGAGCTAAATATTATTTAGATGCAATTGACAGATTAGGAGTTCCTTCAACCTTCTTAAATGGTGAGCCAATAACCATGTTTATAAATGGGGAAGACCGTATGGTAGGAGCTATTGATATTGCAACTTTTGATAAAAAAATACAGGATTGACTTAATAAATAGTTTAAAAAATAAATATGGAAAATGAAACAAAAAAAGAATATATTGTAAAAGTTTATTCAACGCCATTATGCCCATGATGTGATGTTGCTAAAAAGTTTTTGTCTGATCATAATATTGAATTTGAAACTATAGATGTTTCTCAATCTCAAGAAGTATTAATGGAATTAATTCAAAAAACAGGATCAACTGGAGTTCCAGTTATAGAAATTAATGGCGAATATATACTAGGATTTAATAAAAGTTCTATTTGTGAAAAATTAAATATACAGGAATAGGTTGCACTTTACAAATCTATATTATTATGGTATAATATATGTATTAAGAAATCTAAACATATATTTGTATGAAAACTAAGATTATTACATTAATATTAGTAATATCCTTGATTTTAACTAATGTTTTACCTGTATTAGCTATTACTAATGCATAT
>CAZDQI010000046.1:0-3806 GCA_964507765.1 uncultured Candidatus Saccharibacteria bacterium | reverse complement strand
GTTATAATTGCTTATAAAGTAAAACCATCGAAAGTTTTCGTAAAATTCTTGATTTTGATTATATTTTAGACCGAATTTCAAACTGAAATTAACTTCAGGATCCTTGCTCTATTCTTCTGAATGCTTAGAGTACTTGAGTTTTAATGCTAATGATTCTCGAAGAGCAAAAAATCAGATTGATTTTAGGGGCGTTTCTATCAAATGAGCGAATGCGATACATAAAGACTAAAAATCAAGTGACAATTTTATTTTCATCAAGCATGGAAGTGCCATCAAAGAAACACATTAATGCGAGAAAACTATTTTTCAGAATTAATTTAGATCTAATTTATACCAAAGCATTTCAAGATTAGGTGTTACTTCTTCTTTTTTCATTAATATAAATTTGTTTAATTCAAAGAAATTTTTATTTGCCATAAATTCAAAAGTATCGGTTGTTATTTGTTTTACTTTTTTCAATCTACATTCTTTAATAAACCTATCCAACAATTCTTTTTTTATTTTAGTTTCATTTGAGGCAATATAATGAATCATTACTTTTTCTTTTAAACTGTCTTCATAACCTACAATAAATCCCACAATCTTTTCTTTATTTTTTGCTACAAATGCTATCAATTTTTGATTTTTAAATTCTTTTACTATATTTTCTTCTTTAGCATGTTCTCTAAAAATTTTAATCATTTTTTTAGGAAATCTAGACTCATAAATCTTTAATTCAGATAACATCAGTTTTGAAATGGCCTTTGAGCATTTAATTTCTGCTTCAAATACTCCCATTATTCATACCTCAATTTTGATGTAGTAATTTTATTTAATTCCTTAGTTCCAAACATATCTATGTATTCCTTCCAAGCAGATTCCCAAGCCCAAGAACAGTTTTCATTAATTAAACAACCATTACAGTAATCTGGTTGGGTCACATTCAAATTTCCAAATACAGTTTCTTCGGGGGAAATATAAATCATTTCTTTTGTCATTTGTTTCCAATTAATACTTAAATATTTCCAATAAGAAGGGTCTACTATGCAAGATGGGATGATAAAAACTCCTAAATTTTTATCTCGACTAATTGCTTCATCTAATGCATCTTCAACAAATGGTTTCATGTCTTGATATCTCACAACTATTTGTTTTCGATTATCATTAGCATGCCCCCTCATAATTAAACCATGGATTGAAACCCATGCCGAAGGAAAAGTATCATATGCAAAACCAACAAAGTTTGAAAGATCTTGATAATTTTGTTTTAAAATTATTGTCTTTACGGAGATAGGCAATCCTATATCTTCTAAATTCTTTAACCCCTTTATGGTTTCTAAAAAACTACCTTTTCTTTGAGTGATCATATCATGTTTTTCTTCGAATGGGCTATAAAAAGTAGTCATTACTCTATCAACACCAATCTTTTTTATTTGTCTACTAAATGACTTATCTTTAAATTTACGACCATTTGAAAGAATAATAAGGTGTGTATTATAATTTGATTTTATGTAATTGCAAATATCAAATAAATCTTTTCTTAATGTTGGTTCACCGCCACTGATTTCTATATAATCCTCCTGAGATGGCTTTATCAAATCAATCTTTTCAATAAGCTTTTCTAGACTTAAATATCCTTTTTCATCTAATTTTTTTGCACAAGAAATACATGCGTTATTGCAAGAATAATCTGTAACTAAAAAAACCTTCCTCATTTTTGTACCTCAAAAACCGGAGAATAATAAACGCAAAGAGATTCTTTTCCATAATTTTCTGAGAATGTTAATCCTACATGACTATATTTTACCGCTTTATGAGCTTCTAACTCAGTTATAATCTCTTTAAAACCATTAATTCTTTCAGGAAAACAGATTCTTATAATTTCTTCAATAATGCTATTATAATAATCAGCAACCTCAAAAAATACAGATAATCTATTTGGTTTATTACTGTTGCTTGAATATCTACTAGAAACTGTTGTATCTTTTAGTATGCCTTTAGATTCTAATATAGAAAAGTTCTGCAAATATTTTGAATTAATTCCTTTACTTTCTAAATAAGTTCTTGTTTTGGAAATATCCACCTTTTCATCTCGAATGTATATTTTAACACTAGGAGTTGCGATACGGTGGAAGTCAATTCCAAAAATATAACATTTTTTTAGTTCTTCATTATTAAAATAAATTTGATTAATACCATTTATCATTAAGAAATCATTTGTCTTATTGATAGTATCACTGTTAAAACTTACATTATCTGGCAGTCTTAACAGATAGATTTTAACTCTGAAGTTATCCTTATCAAAATCAAATCCTAAAGCCATTTCAGGAACAAAATCTTGAGCAAAACTGAGAATCTCCTCTAACTTAGAAATGTTGTAATTTGTTTTTTTTAAAAAAGAGGCAATTGCTTTTGGGTTATATAATTTAAACATGCCAAATCGTAAATTAAACTCGTCAATTTGATTAATCAATGTTGAAAATTCTATTTTATCTTGCAGATTACTATTATCCGAATATAACCCATTATATAGGTCTACAAATTCGTTAACATTAAAACTATGAAATCTCTCGATGTATTTTTCTAAATGCTCGAGAGCTTTCATTTTTCAAAGTGAAATTAATACCAGCTCCCAGGGCCCATACCTATATTGTATTCTTGTATTTCTCCTTTTGGCTTTCCTGCATCCAACGGCACATATTTTTCTAATTTTTCCGAATATATCATCGGTTTGCTTTCTTTATTTATATCATATTCTCCGGCTTTTGTTACAGGACAAATAGTTTCCTTTTCCACGATTTGTGTTAAACTCATTTTGTTTTAGCTCCCCCAAGGTTTTTTCAGTCATTTGACTGATAATCATTACTAAAACATTGAAATATATAAATTTTATGATGAATTTTCCGAAATAGTTTTCTCACCGTTAAATAATAAAATTGCCCCTTAGTTAGCTCCTGAAGTTATTAAGTATAAAGGAAATATCCCTGTTAGCAGATGTTTTTTGACCAAACAAAGTACTTTCTGTATATTTTTTATTTTAGAACCGAAAAGGGTTCGTGTAAAAAAAACAATCCTTCGGCATAAAGACCGAGGCGTTTAAGACATTTAATCAAAAAGATGATTTTTGTGTTCCTACTAACAAAATAATATTAATATTTCAAGTAGATTAAATGAAACAAAATATTACGAATATTTGTCGTTTTGTAACAGAGATCTCCTATGTTATATGGATGATCAATGGTACAATATTCAGTACAGATCTCAACATATATTAGAAACTTAAGTAAGAAAGAAATAATGATTACGGACATAATAGCTAAGATTATGATCAATTTTTTCTTTGCACCCGATATGCCTATTTTTCTTAATAGAAACGTAAGCAAAAAATAAAG
Source organism: uncultured Candidatus Saccharibacteria bacterium (assembly GCA_964507765.1). Classification (GTDB taxonomy): domain Bacteria; phylum Patescibacteriota; class Minisyncoccia; order UBA6257; family JAKLIH01; genus JAKLIH01. Next base: position 435 of record CAZDQI010000046.1, on the reverse strand, counting down.
TATCGCTATTATCAAAAAAGTAATAGCAATTCCAGAATGGTTTATTACCAACTCTTCTCTTATCATTTTGGTTACACTCTCTATTCATATTTATAATACTTTCTAAGACTTTAAATTTAATTGACTTCAAATTCAAGCGAAGAGAGTAAATATGTTTGAAGGATTGGGGGCGTTCGTTCCTTAAAATGAGCGAAGCGATACATCTAGAAAAAGAATAGAGGGGGAAATTTTCATTATCCTCATATAGGGGGTAGGAAATCCTTATATATACGAAGTTATACTTCAAATAAATGAATAATCTGATTGGAATGTCTACGGGCGGTATTTATTCGTGGGACCCAAAAATAGATAAACAAATTGAAATTATTAGCGGGCTAAATGTTAGGGCAATAGAAGTTCTTTTCTCTCGCAAAACGGACTTAACACAAGGGCTTG
>CAZDQI010000045.1:0-3811 GCA_964507765.1 uncultured Candidatus Saccharibacteria bacterium | reverse complement strand
TATGAATAAAAAAATTAGAAAAATTGCGTTTTATTTTAATTCTAAGAATAAAAGAGCTTTAAAGGCATTTAATTTAATTAAAAGCTATATTAATAAAAAATATCCTTTTATTATATTAAGCGATAAAAATCCAGATGTAATTTTTGTTTTAGGAGGTGATGGTATGATAATTAGGGCGGTTAAAAGTTTTAACTATATCAATTCTTTGTTTTTTGGATTAAATTTAGGGAAAGTTGGTTTTTTAACTTCAGTTAGGGATTCAAAAGACTTTTTAAAAAGTATTGATGAGTTTTTAAAAGGCAATTATTTTGTAAGTACGCGTAATTTGTTAAAAGTTGAAGTTGTGCGTGAAAATGAGGTTTTGTTTAGAGATGATGTTTTAAATGAAATTGTAATACAAAGTTTAGTTGGGGTTGTATGTGCTGATATTTTAATTGATGATTTTTTGTTTCAACGTATTCATGGTACTGGGGCTTTAGTTTCAACACCAACAGGATCAACGGCATACAATTTATCAGCTCATGGACCGGTAATTATGCCTAATATTGAATGCTTTGTATTAACTGAATTAATGGATCATAATATCCCAACACCAAGTTTAGTTATTCCTAAAGATAAGAAAGTTATGATTGATATTGTTGATTTTAGAGCAAAAGAATTGTTTTTGCTTAAAAGCAAAAATATTAGTTGCGATGTTATGTTGGTTAGTGATGGATCTAATCTGTTTGCTTTGAAAAAAGGAGATAAAATTAATATTAAGAATAATAGCAAGAAAATTAAATTAGTTGAATTAGAAAAAGATTATTTCTTATCAAGCTTGAAAAATAAATTCTATATTAAATAACACTTGATTTTTTTTGGAAAAAGTAGTAATATATTGTTAACTTTAATATGTTTTAAAAAAGAATTATGAAAAAAAATAATTTGATGCTTATTGTTGTTTTGATGGTTTTAATAGCAATTGTTATGGTTTGAGTGCTGAAGAATAGTAATTCAAGTATAACAACACCAACAACTCCAGACCAAACTTTAAATGGAAATGTAGTTGAAATACCACAAGATACAGATGTTCCTTTAGAAGGATTAAATATTGCTCCAGATACAATACCAGCTCAATAATTTTAAATGATAAACAACGCTAATATTGGCGTTGTTTTTTTAATTAATATTTGTTATGTTGTATTTATTAGAATTAAATTAGATTTTATGAATAGAGAAGAATTTGTAGGGTTGTTAAAACAAAAAGTTTTAAATAAAAATTTAGTAAATCATTGCTTAGCTGTAGAGGCGATTATGTCTCAGTTGGCTGAGCATTTTAATGAAGATATTGAAAAATGAGGGTTAACTGGTTTGTTGCATGATATTGATTATGAAAATACAAAAGATAATCCTGAAAAGCATGGGTTAGAATCAGTTGATATGTTGGTTGATTATGATTTATCAGAAGAAATGCTAAATGCTATTAAATGCCATAATGAAATGTTAGGTTTTGAAAGAAAAACATTATTAGATAAAGCTTTGTTTTGCGCAGATCAATTATCAGGATTGATTGTAGCAAGTACTTTAGTTTTACCTTCTAAAAAAATTAATGATTTAACAACTGAATCAGTGTTGAAAAAATTTAAAGAAAAGAGTTTTGCTAAAGGAGCTAAGAGAGAAAATATTTTATTATGTGAAGTCGATTTAGGTTTAAAGTTGGATGAATTTGTTGGCTTGGCATTAAAAGCGATGCAAAAAATTAATAATGATATAGGGCTTTAATTTTAATATGGGAAATATTTTATACTTAACAGCATGGTCGTTGGTTTTGTATTTGTTTTTTAGTTTTTTTGTTGTTTTTTTGTATGTCGTAAAGGCAATAAACTCGGCAAAAAGTTGTAAAAAATATACAAGAAAAATAGATGCGCCAATTATTGCTTTTTTTGGTGATAGTACTGGATATGGTGTTGGGGCTACAAATGCTAAAAAAACTTTACCAGGATTAATAGCAGAAGTAAATCCTAATTTTTGTATTGTTAATAAATGTAAAAGTGGGGCGAAGATTAAAGATATAATCAAAGTCGTTAGGAAAAGTGATAAAGTTAATATATTAATAACTTGTTGTGGGGGTATAGATATATTAAAATTATCTAAGTATAAAAATATTAAAAAAGATATTCATGATTTATTTCAAGAAATGAATAATAAATCTTTAAATTGTATTTTTATTTCGCCTGTTAATCTTGGGTTTTCTTTAGCTTTTCCTTGGTTTTTAAGAATATTTTATTGGAAAAGGTCTTGAGAAGTGGGATTAATTATTAAAAAAGAATCAAGAAAATTTAAGAATATACAGGTAATAAATAATCTGTTATTAAAGAGTGTTAAAAAAGTGCCTAATTACAAGAAAATTAGTTCTAGTGATAGAATTCATCCTAATGATGATGGGTATTTTTGAGTTTTTAACATTTTGAATAAAAAAGTTAAAATACAAGGGCTAAAATTTAAAAAAAGTTAATACATTAAAATGGAAATACGAGCTGATTTTCATATACATTCTAAATATGCTAGAGCAACAAGTAAAGATATGAATATATTAAATATTAATAAATTTGCTAAAATTAAAGGATTAGATGTTGTTGCTACTGGAGATTTTACTCATCCAAAATGATTGGCTGAAATTAAAGATAATTTAGAAGAATGTAAAGGGTTATTAAAAATGAAAAAAAATGATAATGGCGTTAGATTTATATTATCTGGTGAGATAAGTAGCATTTATAAGGATAAAGATAAAGTTCGGAGAGTGCATAATTTGATTTTAATGCCCAGTATTAAATCAGTTGAAAATTTAAATAAAGAATTAAGACTGTGTGGTTGCAATTTGGATTCTGATGGAAGGCCAATTGTTGGTTTGTCTTCTAAAAAATTATTAGAATTAGTTTTAGAGGTTGATAGAGATTCTGTTTTTATTCCTGCTCATATTTGAACTCCTTGGTTTTCTTTGTTTGGATCTAAATCAGGGTATGATACAATTGAAGATTGTTTTGAAGAGTTAACACCTTTTATTAAAACAATGGAAACTGGATTATCATCTGATCCAGGAATGAATTGAAAAGTATCAATGTTAGATAATATTAATTTAATTTCTAATTCTGATGCTCATTCGCCTGATAATTTAGGTAGGGAATGCAATGTTCTTGATTGTGAATTGAATTATTCTAGTATTGTTGATGCAATTCAAGGAAATGATAAAAAGAAATTTTTATATACAGTTGAATTTTATCCAGAAGAAGGTAGATATCATTATGATGGACATAGAAATTGTGATATATGTTTAAGTCCTGAAGAATCTGAAAAATATAATAAACTATGTCCTGTTTGTAATAAACCATTAGTTATTGGTGTAGCTAATAGAGTTTTCGAATTATCTGATGTTAAAAAAGTTAATGTTGATAAAAAAATACCTTTTAAATATATAATACCATTAAAACAAATTATTTCTCAAATATTAGGTGTGGGAACGAAATCTAAGAAAGTTTGTTTGTATTATGATGATGTTTTATCTAAAATGGGGAGTGAGTTAGATATTTTGTTGAAAAAAACAAAAAAAGAATTTGAGGAACATGGTTTTGATGTTTTAGGTGATAAAGTTGAAAATATGAGGTCTGGTAAAGTTAAGAAAATGCCTGGATATGATGGTGTTTATGGTATTATACAGGTGTTGTAATTTTAGTAAAAATATATTATTATATACATATATTAAAATTAATACATGAAACACAAACATTCTTTCACCCTAGTAGAATTAATGATAGTAATAGCAATTCTTGCTATT
>CAZDQI010000044.1:0-4059 GCA_964507765.1 uncultured Candidatus Saccharibacteria bacterium | reverse complement strand
ATTAATTATTTTCTATTTATTATTATTTGGGAAACCTCTATACTTTTTGGCATTTCAAGTATATAAACTAAAAGATCAGCTAAATGCTTTGGATCCATATAGGCATCTAGATTTGGCTTTATCCCAGTGGCTTTTTCTAAAATTCTAGATTTAAAACCACCTGGGTTAAATCCAATTACACGACATTTGGTTTCTTTTAATTCTAGTTGTAAATTCTTATTTATACCACGAATAGCTCATTTTGATGCACCATATGCACATTGATCTTCATAGGCTTTAAATCCAACTGTTGAGCCAACATTAACAATGTCTGCTTCATTTGTTTTAATATTTTCTATCAAGCCAGAAATAAGTTTTATTGGTGCTAAAACATTTATTTTAAACAAGTTGTTAATCTCGGGATAATCTAAATTTTCCATTTTTTGAACACTCATAACGCCAGCACAGTTAATTAAGCAATGAAATATTGGATATTTTCTTTTAATTTCATTAATAGCATTGTTAATATCACTTTCTTTGCTTAAATCTGTTTTAATATATTCAATATCAATATCAGGCTTATTTCTTGACAGGCCAATTATTTTTCAACCATTTTTTAAAAGTTTTTCAGAAATTTTTAACCCAAGGCCATCGCTTGCTCCAGTAATAATTGCTGTTTTCATAGAAATTGATTTAAATTTTTATTATCTTTATCATACCATATTTTGTAAATATTTTTTAGATTGAAAATTATTTATTATATCTGTTAAATATTAATTTTCATAAAATCTTCTGCTAAGATTGCATTCTTAAAAAACTTTTTTGTCTGATCTACTCTAATCTTACCTGAAGAATAATTGTATATATGGTTTAGAATCAATTTCCTAACATTTGCCTTTTGCGCTATTAATCCACACTCTTTAGAAATCAAGTGTCCTTTCTTTTTTAAACTATTGGGATAAGAACATTCAAGTAATAATACATTAACATCTTTACAAAAATTTATAAATTTATCATCATAATCACAATCCCCGGAAAATACCAAACTTCTATCTTTTTCAATAAATTTATAGGCAATACTTGATTTGGTATGAATTGTTTTGTTACATTCCACAGAAAATTCTTCAAATTTTATCTTATTTTTTATTTCTTTAATCCTTATTTTTTTATTTTTAGGTCATTGCTCTCCATCTTTGTTGAGATTAATGGAATCTTCGAAGAATTGTTTTAATCCAACTGGGCCAATTAAAATTAAATCATTTTTTCTATTAAACCCTGGGGTACAAAACAAAGCTCAAATCAACGCTACAAGATCAGAAACATGATCATTGTGAAAATGAGTTAAAAAAACCATATCTATTGTTCTATAGTCTATTTTTGCATTTACTATTTGCCTTACAGTGCCAGGACCACAATCAACTAAAATTTTCTTTTTGCCAATTTGTAAATAATTTGCAGGAGACCCTCTCTTAACTGTAGGAACACAAGTTCCACTACCAATTATTGTTAATTTCATATTTCTTTTTATAGTTTTATTTATTACTATTATACCAAACTACTTCTTTTTTGCAAATAAAACCCCTGGTAAAAACCAGGGGGACCTAGCTTCCCCTATCAAACGCTCTTAGAACGTTGGATTGAGAAAAGATTAGAAAAAAAATGAAAATATTAATTGCTTTATAGAATTGATTTAAAAAAAATTTAATGTTTAGTGTATGCGAAGTTTTGAAAATACCTTATTAAATTAATAATCGTTTTCAAAATTTGAGTGGAGATAAAAAATAATCAAAAATATTTTAACGTGGTTTTCTATAAATGAATATTTGCCACAGTATAATTCCAGTAGTAAGGATGCCCAACCCTTGGCCCAATACTAATACCATATCCTTTTGCAATATTCCATGAAACGTCCAAAGCGAATATGAAACACATGACAACGCCATAAATCACGTGGATAGACCTTCCGTTGATTTACGGTTATAATTCTTTTTAATTTGATCGGGCAGGCCAACAGCCTTGACCAAAATCCCGATCACCAACGTCAAAACTCCAATAACGCCGGCAAATGTGATTGTTTCTAAGCTCATAGAGGTATTTTTAATTATTTTTTTCGTAACCGTATATACTTTGTTATATGATGTAGTTCGATTAGAGCTATTTCATCTAGCATATCCGAGCATGTAAAGTTCGCTTATCGAATTTATTGAATTAATTTTGTTAATTGGATTAAGCTTATTTTACCGCACTGTTCCTGAAATTACCACCCAACAGAGAAAAGCGAATTTGGGTCGAGAAAATTTTTCACTCCTTGAAATATAAATAATGAAAATTTTTGGAGCCGCATACTGGGCGTTCTGCGATGTTATATTTTTATCGGTACGTGCAAATATAGCTCGAGGTTTCTTTTGTCGCGATAACAAATGGAGCGCCTGGCTTGACAACAATTCTTTGGCCTGGTAAACATTGCTCGTTATTAATTTCTAACAGCCCTGTTAAACACTGTATAGTTTCTTCACGATCAGGTGTAAAAGTATAATTGCCAGGCTCGACAACGCCTATAGATTTATCGACACCATTGTCATTGAACTCAATGTTTTGAAGGCCGCCATTTGCGTAACTATTGTGTTTCATAAGTCTTGTTTTAATATTTTAATAAAAATATAATTTCGTATAACTCGTTATTATACGAAGTTGTGCTAAATTACAATTATTAATTAACATAATATTATCTTATTTTTCAAAAAAATACAACCAAGTGTTTTAGAAAAACACTTACCAGATAAGTGTTTCTTAAGTCGTTTTTACAAATTATTTGTTTGGTCAATATATAATTGTTCAGTTTTTCTACTATACAAAAAATGAACAATAAACATTATATTAATTACCTAGCTCCCAACCCTAAACGAGTTTAGAACTTTAGATTGAGAGATAATTAAAAAATATAAAATTAATTATATTTAATTAAAATGTAATGTTCCATTGTAAATTTCAATGGTTTGGAAATTATCTAATGGAATTATAGATGCTTCCTCGATAGATACTTTGTTTTTAATTTTTTCATATTGATTACGAGAGACTATTCTTGGGACTATTTTATCTGTATGTTTTTCTAAAATTCCTCTTCCTGTTCAAAAATCAACAGCTGATGAAAAAGTTGATCCTAAGGTTAATCATTCAACATCTTCATTATCACTAGATAGCCCTCAAGACAAAACAATCGGAATATGGTTCCCTCCATCATAATAATCTCCAATAAAAGTTGGCTCATTTTCATAATACAATAGTTCTATAGCACGTGATGCAATGAATTTCTCTTCTTTTTCTATTTCATTTAAAGAACGCCAATCTTCTTCGCCGTCTCATTTTATTGAGCGTCTACTTCTTTGAAGCTCCCTTTCCTTTTCTTCTTTTGAAAGCGATTTTAAACTCTCTATTTTACTTGGCAACTTATCAAAAATAATTTTTAATAAATCTTTTTCATTGTATTTTTCTTTGTTACGAGTATATATAATCTTAAAATTAGCTGGTATTTGTTTAGAATAAAAACTAATTAAGTCTCTAAAGCTTTGGGCATAGTTATCTATATCTTTTTTCGGGAAGTTATCCATTAGAGTAATGACTATATCTTCGGCTCCATAGTCTAAAATCACTCCGGGTTTATGTATTTTTAATATAGGAGCAAAATATTCAGAAAAAAATATTAAATTGAATAATTCAGCATAATCAACTTTTGGATATGATTTATTTCAAAAATGTTTATACCCACCAAAACATACAACAAAATATAGGGGTATATTACCCTCTATGCTCATTAATACTTTATTATAAATATCCTTCTTTGTATTATCGGATATTTTAGCCTTTCTAAATTTCTTTTTACATAATAGATCAGTAATATATCTTGCTTTTTCGGTAGTAGAGTGGAATATCCTGTCATTGTTGATATTAAAAATATTACTTAGTTTATTTTCTAAAAATTTCTCAACTTCATTCATAAAAAATAGTTATGTTTTTATTGTATATTATATCAATTTTCTATCTTTTTTGCAAATTAAAAATCCCCAACAAAAGTCAGGGATA
>CAZDQI010000043.1:0-4150 GCA_964507765.1 uncultured Candidatus Saccharibacteria bacterium | reverse complement strand
AAGGTTTAAATTCACAAGAAATATCTAATATCATTCATCGTTCTGAGCCAAATACAAGAGTTATAATTCACCGGGCTCTGAAAGCTTTAAAAAAAGCTTTAAAATAAAATTATGCCACAAACTCTAGAAGATCTCGTTAACTCATTATCTACAAAAAAGAAAATGAAAGCAGCCATGCAAGCAGTTGTAGATAATAAAGATAATTTGCCAGCCAATGTTGATCCAAAAGCAATTAAAACAACAAGAGAGTTAATAAACAAAATGACTGACAAAAAGAAAAAAGAAGATCGCATTGAGCTTAAAAGAAAAACAGAACCTTTTTGAAAGCTATATCTAAGTTTTTGATATAGTGCAATTAAAAATAACAGTACTTTAATTGAAAAAGAAATTAACAATTTATTTGATTCGAAATTAAACAAAAACGAAATAAATCAAACAATTGAAAGAATTGATGAGATTATAGGAAATATTAGCAATACCAAGACTAAAATATCTAAAGAAGATATAAAAGAAATTATTGAAACTAAAACATTAATTTATGAGCAGTTTACAAATAAATTTATTAATAGAATAAGTCACGACATGTATAAATTGAAATTTCCTGGGACAATAGTTGAATCAGAAATTGAAAAAATTAAAATTAATGAAAAAAATATTGATGAAAAAATAGAATTTACAAAAAAGCTTTTTATAGAAGAAATAATTAAATTGTATTTACAATCAAAACAATAAACATTTGTTTATTGTTTTTTTAAAATATGATATACTTAAACTATATATTAAAAATACAAATATGAAAAAGTTAATATTATTAATTTTCCTTTTAAGTTTTTCAAATGCAGAAGCTGTAACAAGTAATGTTTTTGATTTTAAGAGTTCTTTTGATATTGGTAATTATATGGCTGATAATTATACCAGATGAATATGTGAAAATTATCAATGCAAAGAAACGAATAAAAAAACAGAAGGAGATTTTGGTACTAAGTCTGAATGTGAAAAAGCTTGTAAAAAGAATATTTCAAATACAAGTTTAAACACAAATCAAGAATTTTTTACATCATTTAAACCAACCACTTCTAAACCAAATTATCAAAGCTATACCCAAAGCGATTTATTTGATTATTCAAATGATAATTTACTTGATTATACAATTGATACTAATAAATCGCCTACAGATTATTTATCTTTTGGTACTATTGATAATTTTCAAAACAATTTTGTAAATACAACACCCAAAAAAGATGTAACATCAGTTATTGGTGGTATTAATTTTGATACCAGCTTAACTAAACCAGAAGTTAAAACAAGTACTAGTCCAATTAATAATTTCTTTGAAAGTATTTTAAAAGGATTTGGTTTTGATAAAACAACGACAAGTGATAATGTTGACAGCAATCAACTATCAAAGGTAATAGACGATAATGAGCCTCAGCCTCCGTCATTACCAGACGGCTCCGATTATATATGATATGGCAAAGAATATGGATATAAAATTACCAATTCGAACCCTTCTGAAATTAAAAATATTGATAATTGAAAATTAGAATTAATTGTCGAATTGAAAATTAGAAGGCCTGTAAGTGAAGAATATTATGACATTGGTGTGCTTTATTCATATATAAATAATGAAAATAAAAGAGTTTTTGATAGTTTTAGCGACGGTGTTTGAATTTCAAAACCAAAAAATGATTCTGATAAATATTTTTATCACACGCTCTTTAAAGAAATAGATATTCCAAATGATATTAAAATATCTAATAATCAAGGTCTTATAGAAGCAATTGCTGTAATAAAACCAAACTATTATTTTCATTTTACTTCAAGTGAAAACGATTATGCCGTTTGAAAAGCAACTGATAAATCTAATATATATTTTAATTATGAAAACACATCATTTGATAGAAATTTATTAAAATCAAATTGTAGTTTTTCAATAGTTGATCCTCAACCAAAATCAAACTTTATTGATGGCAAAGATCCATATTATACTAATTTTAAATTAGCGGTTAAAATGAACTGCAGCATTCCTTTAACTCATAGTAAATTTAAAATTATTCCTGAACACATATATATATCATACAAAATGGATTGCCCTAATCATTTTAATACTGATTGGCAAACTGCAGACAATCCTAATTACAAAGAAAATTTTCTTAATGGAATTAAAGAATTTAAATTTGATATTGATACTCAAAGCTTAAATTTTGAAAAAATTTTTGTTTTAGAAGATACTACCTTAATGGAAATTCTTTATGGTAATTCAAGTACCAATAGCTCTAACAATGATTTTTTTACAAAACCCCAGGGAAGACGTTCTTTTGGGCTTTCAAAAAGATGTGATTTAGATATTAAAATTAATACCGCAGAAGAAGACATTCCTTTAACTTCTCTCAAAGACTATTTTTATTTAAATCAATGCTACGTTAGGGTAATTAATGAGCATCCAGAATGAACTTATTGTACGGAAAATAAAAATGGAGAGCCATTACCTATACCAGGTAAAGTAACTTTTAGTTGCCAGCGTGATATTGACTATAATATGAAAGATATTGAATTTGCTATGTATCCTGATCCATACGAAGAAAAATCAAGTATATATGATACAAAGAAATACCCTCATTTCTTTATAAATAATTATGATGTAAATAAAGAACTAAACGGGCAAACAATATATGTTGATTTTAATATGTATCCTGTTTATTTTGATAGATATTTTAAAGATGGGTATAATTTATACAAAAACCAAAGTAAAAGTTATTCAAAGTTAACTTTTTCTCCCTTATATTATTATGTAATTGAACAAGAACTATTTTATGATATACCTAATGAAAACAAAAGAGATAATCAAAAATTTAATATTTATTATGGCAGCAATTATAATTGTGATAATATTTCTTCAAAAGACCCTTCTAAACCAACAGAAGAAAAAACAAATTCAAATAAATCAACAAATATATTTAGTATCATTGGGAGCTTCTTCAAATCATTATTTAAGTAATGCTATTGACAAATACAAAAAGTATGCTAATATATTAATAGTTAAGTAGTAATGATTTAGTAGCAATACTATTGAACTAGTACTTAACTACTGAAAGGAGCAATTTGGTTTACCAGGTTGCTCTTTTCACTTATTGTTTTTTTGGTATTTTTATGGTATAATATATTTATAAATATAAATTATATATATGATTCCAAAAATAATTCAGCCTTATTTATGGTTTAGCGACTTAGGAAAAATAGATTTAAACAAAGATAAAGATAGAATTATTTTAAATGTTTTAAACATTGGTAGCAAAGAAGCTACAGATTGGCTTTTTAAATGTTATTCTAAAGATATAATTAAAAAAGTTGTTATTAATTATGGAGCTAAAGGTGAATTAGATGAAAAATCTTTAAATTATTGAACCTTTATTTTAGATATTAATCCTAAACAATTAATTAAAACAAGATTTTAAAAATGTTTTATAATATTTTGGATAAAAAAAGAATAAAAATACTTCCTTTTTTAAAATTTTTTAAAAAAGATTTTTATTTAGCTGGTGGAACTGGACTTGCATTACAATTAGGTCATAGAGATTCAATTGATTTTGATTTTTTTAGTGCTAATGAAATTAATACTGAAAAATTATTTTTAAATATAAAAAACGTTTTTAAAGATTACAGTATTAAAATAGTTCAAAATACAAAAAATACTTTAACAGTTTTAATAGATCAAAATATAAAATTAAGTTTTTTTACATATAATTATGATTTAATTGAGGAATTGATTGATGAACCTTATATAAAAATAGCTTCAATAAAAGATATAGCTTGTATGAAATTATCAGCTATAGTTAGCAGGGCTAGCATTAAAGACTATATTGATCTTTATTATATTTTAAAAGAAATTTCTTTTAAAACTATTATTGAATGTTTAAAAAAGAAAACGCCAGAATTAGAAATTAATTTAGTTTTAAAAAGTTTAATTTATTTTAAAGATATTAAACAAGAAAAAATAAAATTTAAAAATAATAAAAACATTGAATTTAATAAAATACAAGATTATTTTAAAAAACTAATAAAAGAATTTAATATTTAGTTTTATTAACCAATACGAAAAGTATGCTAATATATTAACAGTTAAGTAGTAATGATTTAGTAGCAATACTAT
>CAZDQI010000042.1:0-4271 GCA_964507765.1 uncultured Candidatus Saccharibacteria bacterium | reverse complement strand
AAGTAACAAAGCTATGTACTATGATGCTAATGGTGCTGACTATATTGTAACACCTTCGTTTGCGATTCCTGATACAGGAGTACTTACTGTAAATATGTGAATAAAAAGCAAATTGAATTGAGTCGCCCATGGTCTTTTAAGCGATGCTGGCCAAGGTAGCGGCGCACATTTATGACTCTTTAGAGCTTCAAACAATTATAATTTTGCTACAACTTATTATACAGGAGATATAACTACATCGGCGGGAATTAGCAATTTTTTTCAAAACTTTAACGATGAATGGATTCATGCAATATTTTTTTTTGATTATACAAATAAAATATTATCTGGACATAGAAACGGTTTACTAATAATCCCCAATACACAATTAACTACCCCACAATTTCCTTTTGTTAATAGAATAAAATATATTGGTGCCTATAGCTCAAGCGGCGATAGTCTTGCTGATGGATATATTGACGATGTTCGTATATATAATCGCGCATTATCTGATAAAGAAATATCTCAAATCTACAATCAAACTAAATCTAAATATGAATAATGAAAATAATATCATGAAATGTTAATGGTATAAGATCTATAAATTCAAAAAACGAATTTAAAAATCTTTTAAAACAAAAAGCTGATTTTTATTGTTTTCAAGAATTAAAAGCCAATAAAGAAGATATTCCTGAAGAAATACATATTAAAGGATATAATTTTTATTCAAATTCAGCTGATAAAAAAGGATATAGTGGTGTTGGTATTTTAACCAATCAAACACCAATAAATATTGAAACAAAGATTGGTTTTAAACCTTTTGATAATGAAGGTAGGTTTTTATTATTAGAATTTAAAAAATATATTCTAATTAATTTCTATGTAATAAACGGTGGTTCAAAAAAAGAAAATCTAGATTATAAATTAAATTTCTATAATTATTTAATTAATAAATTTTTACCAAAATTTAAAAACAAAAATATTATTATGGTTGGTGATTTTAATATTGCTCATAAAGAAATTGATTTATCACACCCAGAAAAACACCAAAACAGCATAATGTTTACTAAAGAGGAAAGAGAACAAATAGATAATTTATTAAAATCAAATTTTATTGATACCTTTAGGTATTTTAATACAAAAGGGGATAACTATACTTGATGACCATATTTTGCTAACGCCAGAAGTAGAAATTTAGGTTGACGTATAGATTATTGTTTTATATCAAAATCATTACTTCCCAAATTAGAAAATGCTTTCATTTTAAATAAACAATTGGGTTCTGATCATTGTCCAGTTGGAATATCAATAAAACTATAACATGCTTTCAGATTGAGAATATATTTTTAAAGACAAATACAATAATAAAATTGATAATAAAAATATTAAATCTTTTTTAAAAGATCTGGATTTAATTTCAAAAAATTATCCTCGTGACTATATTATTGGTTATGTTGACTTTTTAAATTGCAAAATTGATTTATCAAAAAAACCATTAATTCCAAGAGTTGAAACAGAATACTGAGTAAATAATATTATACCTTTAATTAAAAAATGTTTTAATAAAAAAATATATATATTAGATATATTTTCTGGTTCTGGTTGTATTGGTATTGGTTTGGCAAAAAATATATCAAATTCAATTGTTGATTTTTCTGATATTGATGAAAACAATATTAAACAAATAAAAATCAATTTAAAATTAAATAATATTAAAAATTACAGAAAAATCATAAAATCTGACATTTTTAGTAAAATTTCATTTAAATATGATGTAATAGTAGCAAATCCACCGTATGTACCCCAATCTGAGGCCATACAAGCCCCATTAGAGCCACTAAAAGCCATAAAAGCTGGTAAATATGGTTTAGATATAATAAAGCCTTTTATAGGGGAAATTAGAGAATATTTAAATAATAATGGTATTTTTGTATTAGAATTTCACCCAAATCAAATGAAAATGTTAAAAACCATACTCAAAGAATATGGTTTTGAAAAATTTGATTTTTACAAAGATCAATACAATAGATATCGATATGTAATTGTATATTTACAATAGTTTAAAGTTATTAATAATTAAACTAAAATGACATCCTAAATATTCTGCTGATAATCTGCAATAATTCATACGTGATGTAAATATTTCAAAGTATTCCATAATTGGACATACATTAGTATCAATTTTTAATTTTAAAGTTATTGTTTTGTTTGAAAAATCAACCGACAATTTGTTTTCAATAGTTGCATAATTAACTCTATCATGTATATCTTCTTTTATTTTTTTAATGTCATTTTCTAAAACTCTTTCACGTCTTACATCTGATTTATCAGCAATAATTGTTATTGCTGAGACAGGATGAACTAATTTCATATCTTCTTTATCGTGATTAGCAACTGCTTGCATAATAATTGTTAAATCTTTAATATTAACTGTTTCTTTTAAAATATCAAATAACAGCATACTTCCAAAATAATGATGATATGTTCTAGAAAGAAAATTACCAATATCATGAGTATATGCTGATGATAAAGATAAATCTTGAATTCTTTTATCTAAATTTAATTTTTTAGCAATTTCTAAAGCTCTTTGAGATACGAATTCAGCATGTTTTAAACCATGCTCGGTTAATGACATTTCTTTGGTAATGTGATACGCATTACATAACCAAGTCTTAATAATCTCATTTTCTTTAATCGAATTGAAAATAGGGAAAAGTTCTTCTTTCATAATTGACTTTTATTTGTTTTTTATATATAATTAATTTAACAAAAAAATAAAAATAAAACAATAGTATGAGCTCAAAGTTTTATCAAATTTTAATCATTGTAGTTTTTGCTTACATCTGTGGTGTAGCCATATATACTACTTGAGGTTTATTTCAAATTCAATTAAACAAAAAGTCGTCTGAATGATTCTATTATACAAGAAATGATAGAGTCTATAAATTAAAAGTTGCTGATACTAAAGGTCTTCATATCAAAGGACTTTCTAATATCAAAGAAAGGCCAGATGATTATGATGGTATGATCTTTATGTTTAAAGAAAAAAGAATTGTTTCTTTTTGAAACAAAGATCTTTTTGTTGATTTAGATATATTATGATTAGAAGACTTTAAAATAGTTGGTTCTGATAACTTACCATCTTTTGCTGAGTCTGGATTAAAAGTTGTTGCTCCAACTCAGCCAGTTAATTATGCGATTGAACTATTTAAATAAATTAAGCATTTAATATGAATAAAGAATTTGTTTTTTCCGGTATACAACCTAATGGTGATTTAAATATTGGCCACTATATTGGAGTTGTAAAAAACTGACTTAAATTACAAGATGACTATAATTGCCTTTTTTCTATAGTTGATTTACATGCCATAACCGTACCAGAAAAAATAAAAGGCAAAATAAATAACAATATCTATTCATTGCTTTCATTGTTTTTAGCTTTTGGTTTAGATGTAAATAAATCAAAAATAATGTTGCAATCAGATAATCCAGATCATCCATATCTTGGTTGGATTTTAAATTGTTTTACACCTTTTGGTTTGGCAAATCGTATGACTCAATTTAAAGAAAAATCAGAAGAATTAAAAGAAAGTATATCTTGCGGTTTATTTAATTACCCCATGCTAATGGCGGCTGATATTTTACTTTATGATTGCAGTATTGTGCCTGTTGGTGAAGACCAAAAACAACACTTAGAATTAACTAGAGATATTGCTCAAAGATTTAATAAAATGTATGAAGAAGTATTTAAAATACCAGAACCACTAATTCAAACAACTGGTGCCCGTATTAAGGATTTATATAACATTAATAAAAAAATGAGTAAAAGCAGTAAAGAAGATAAAGGTATCATATTTATACTTGATAAAAAAGATGATGTATATAAAAAAATATTAAAAGCACCAACTGATTCAAAAAATTCAATTAAATTTTCTAAAGATCAGCCAGAAATATTAAATCTCATAAATATTTATAATGGTATATCCGGATTATCAATAGAGGAAATAGAGAAAAAATACATAAATTCAGATTATAAAGTATTTAAACAAGATTTAGCTGATATTGTTTGAAATTTCTTAGAAGACATACAAAACAAATACTATAAATATTTAAATGATAAATCTTATCTTAATAAAATCTTAGACGAAGGTTTAAAATATTCTTTGTCAATAACTCAACCTAAAATACAACAAGTAAGAAAGGTTTTAGGTATATCAAGATAACCATGCATAGCTCAAAACATTCTTTCACCCTAGTAGAATTAATGATAGTAATAGCAATTCTTGCTATTC
>CAZDQI010000041.1:0-4385 GCA_964507765.1 uncultured Candidatus Saccharibacteria bacterium | reverse complement strand
AATCGCAAGATTTTTGTGTTTGGTGATATGAAAGAATTAGGGAATTTTACTGAAAAAGCTCATAGACTTGTTGCTAAATATATTATTGATAACAATGTTAAAATTTTTGTTGGTATAGGTGAAAAAACAAAATTTACAATTGAATCATTAGAAAAATCAGATTTTGATAAGAATAATATTTATCATTTTAACACATCAGAAGACGCAAGATTAAAAGTTCAAGATTTAATTTACCCCGGAGATTTAATTTTAGTTAAAGGATCCCATAGTATGAAAATGGAGATTATATCTCAAGAAATTGCTTTTGACCCAGATAGTATAGTTTAAATTTAATTTGTTTACTAGAAGTTTCGTTCCCGCCTTAGCTCAAAACCACACAATATTGTGTGGTTTTTGGGATTTTAAGGGTTTATATAATTTTGACAATACTTTTAATTTAATTTATGATTTTATTTAACATTTATGTATATATTTTCATTTGCGCATTTTAATGTTTTTTGATAAGATATGCTTTAGTTAGATATAATAAAAATATTAAAATATGTACCATGGAGATCAATTTTACAACTAAAAATTATACATTAACGCCTAGTGAAAAAAGAATTCTTAATAAAAAATTTAACAGTATTAAACGGGTATTAAAAAAATCAAAAGGTAATCCATTTTTAAGACTTGAAATAGAAGAATATGCTAAAGTTGATGATAATGGCAATCGATATCGATGTGAATGTAATTTAACATTTTATGACAAATCAATATATATTAATAAAATGCATTCTAAATTACGCAATGCAATTGATGAATGTTTTCTTGATCTCAAAACTCAAATAATCAAAGGTACTAAAAAATTTAAAAGACTCTTAATAAAGAATGCAACTAAAAACAAATATGCATTTTTAAACAAACTTCTTGGTCGTAAAAGTAAAAAACATGATATTTATGATAACATAGAATAAAAATTAAAAAATACTTATGCAATTATTTAACAAACTATTTGACCACAATCAAAAATTCATTAAGAAAAATTCTATCATTGTTAAACAAATTAATGATTTAGAACCAGAAATTAAAAAATTATCAGATGAGGAAATAAAAAACAAAACCAATGAGTTTAAAAAATTAATTTCCGAAAAACAAAAGACTAAAAAAGACGTATTAGTTGAAGCTTTTGCATTAGCCAGAGAAGCTAGTGTTCGTACATTAAACCAAAGGCATTTTGATGTTCAGCTCCTTGGAGGTATTGCTTTGTCTGAAGGTAAAATTGCTGAAATGAAAACTGGCGAAGGTAAAACTTTAACCGCCGTTTCATCAAATTATTTAAATGCTTTAGAAGGAAAAGGTGTTCACGTTATTACTGTTAATGATTATTTAGCCAAACGTGATGCTGTGTGAATGGGCCAAGTGTATTATTATCTAGGTCTTTCTATTGGGTGTATTACTCAAAAAGACGCTTTTGTTTATGATCCTTCTTATACTAAAGACGTGATCAATAAAGATGCTGGTCATATAGATCAAGAAAGAGATGAAACAGCTAGCTTTAAAGTTTTTAGTGAGTTTTTAAGACCAGTTAATAGGAAAGAAGCATATCTATGTGATATTACTTATGGTACCAGTTCTGAATTTGGATTTGATTATTTACGTGATAATTTAGCTCAAAGAGTTGAAGATGTTGTTCAGCATGGCCATAATTATGCTACAATTGATGAAATTGATAGCATATTAATTGATGAAGCTCGTACTCCTTTGATTATATCTCAACCTGATACAGAATCATCTTCTTTGTATAAACAATTTGCATTAATTGCCCCTCGATTAAAACCCGAAGAAGATTTTTCTATTGATTACAAACAAAGAGCTATTACTTTGCTAGAACCAGGATTAGATAAATTAGAAAAGATAATTGGTTTTAATATTTATGATCAACAAGGAGTTCATTTTGTTCATCATTTAGAAGAAGCATTAAAAGCCGAATTTCTTTTTCAGCGAGATAAAGCCTATATCGTTAAAGATGGGAAAGTTTTAATTGTTGATGAATTTACTGGACGTGTTATGCCTGATCGTCGTTATTCTGGTGGTCTTCATCAAGCACTTGAAGCTAAAGAAAATCTATATGTTAATCCAGAGAGTAAAACTGTTGCTACCGTAACTATTCAAAACTATTTTAGAATGTATGAAAATATTTCTGGTATGACTGGTACAGCTGCTACTTCAGCTGAAGAATTTATGTCAGTCTATAAATTAGATGTTATTTCTATTCCTACGAATAAACCAAATATTCGTAAAGATTTAACTGATAAAATTTATAGAACTGATGCTGGTAAATTTAAAGCTATCATCAATGAAGTTAAAGAAAGAAATTCTAAAGGCCAACCAGTATTGATTGGTACTCGTAGTGTTGAAATTAATGAAAAAATTTCAAAATTTTTATCAATTGAAGGTATACAACATAATCTTTTAAATGCTAAACAACATGAACGTGAAGGTGAAATCATTGCTCAAGCTGGCCGTTTAGGTGCTGTTACTGTTGCCACTAATATGGCTGGACGTGGTGTTGATATTATTCTAGGTGGAAACCCAAGTGTTGAAGAAGAAAGAAATAAGATATTAGAATTAGGAGGTTTGTTTGTTTTAGGTACAGAAAGACACGAAGCTAGACGTATTGATAATCAATTGCGTGGTCGTGCTGGTCGTCAAGGCGATGCTGGTACTACTCAATTCTTTGTTTCTCTTGAAGATGAATTAATTAAAATATTTGCACCAAAAACAATTGGTACAATTATGGAAAGATTTGGTTTTAAAGAGGATGAAGCAATATCCCATTCTATGATAACTAAATCAATTGAAACTGCTCAAAATAAAATTGAAGGTATTAATTTTGATATTCGTAAACATGTTTTAGAATACGATGATGTTTTAGATCAACAAAGAAAAGCCATATACAATAAAAGACAAGTTTTAATATTAGAAAATGATGGTCAAAAAATCAAAGAATTAGCTTTAGGCTTAATCGAAGATAAAATTTCTAAAGATTTGAAAAATGTAGATTTGAAAAAAGAAAATATTTTAAAATATTTAGAAGATTTGAATATATCAATTGACGAGGAGATTATAAGCAAAAATATGCAAAACCAAAATAAACTATTTTATGCTATCTTTGAAAATATTCGTCAAACATATTTTAAAAAAGAAGAAGAAGTTGAAAATTTCAATCAAATAACTAGATCAGTTGTTTTGAGTATTTTAGATAGTTTATGGATGGTTCATTTAGAAAAAATGGAGCAACTTCGCGATAGTGTTTCTTTGAAAGCTTATTCTAATATAGAACCAATTGTTGCCTATAAAAAAGATTCTTATGTTTTTTACAAAGAATTATGAAATAGTTTAGCTAACTATATCTTAGGATTTATTTTACGTTTTGAAAAACAAAATTCTCAACCACAACCAAAGAAAAGTGTTGTTATTACCGGAAGTAAAAAGAAAGTTGGTCGCAACGATCCATGCCCATGTGGATCAGGTAAAAAATACAAACATTGTTGTGGGAAATAATATCTGTAAAGATATTAGAATATATAATCAAAGAATATGATTAATATTTTTAATCCAATTGATAACAAGGTTATTAAAAAGTTAAAAAAATTAGACAAAGAAGGTAATTACGAAGAGATATTAAGGGTAGAAAATGAATTATTAAAGAAAGTTAAAATTATTGAAAATAATGAGCCAATGGTGTTTTTAAAAGATTGTCTTGATAAAAATATATTTATCGAATTAGTTGATTTAAATATATGTGTTAATGATGAAGAAAGATTGTTTTTGAGAAAAAAAGTTGTTCAAATGCTTAACAAAGCACAACGTAAATTACCTAAAGGATATCATTTAATGATTAAAGATACTTTTAGATCGAAAGAAATGGTTCTTAAAATGTATAATAAGTATTTTAAAAAAATTAGAGAAGAAAAGCCAAATTTAACTGATAAGGAAATAGATTTATTTATTCGTAATAAATTAGCCATGCCTGATGATCCTGTTCCTCCTGGACATATGACTGGCGGAGCTGTTGATGTTGTTTTATGTGATGATAACGGTAAATATATTAATACCCGAGATCCTAGTTCTAGTTTTTTAAATAGCCCAGAGCATCAACATACTTTTGCTAAAAAATTACCACCTGATATTAAAAAAAATAGGATGATATTGTATAAAACATTGACTCGAGTTGGTTTTTCTAATTTTTTTAAAGAATATTGACATTATGCATACGGCGATGGTTACTGAGCATTAAAACATAAAAAGAAAATATCTTTTTACGGTATTCCTAGCATTAAATAAATTTAAAAAATATATATGACAAATAATTATGAAGAGATAGAAGCTAAATTTTTAAA
>CAZDQI010000040.1:0-4580 GCA_964507765.1 uncultured Candidatus Saccharibacteria bacterium | reverse complement strand
TATTAATTTTCATATATATTATAAGCAAAAAAACGTTTTGTGTCAATAATGATTAAAGGTTAACTACTCATTTATAAAAAATTTACTTTAAAATGGTTTTTTGATTTTAATAAAAAACCCACTCAAATAAAATTTGAGTGGAAAAGACATAAATCCCACGACCTGACAAATATACAAATTACAAAAAAATATCTTGTATAACTTTAATTTAAATTGTTAATTCTTTCCAATTTTCTTTATAATCATTAAATTTTTTACTAAATTCATCTTTTGAAGATATTTGAACACCCAAATTTTCAAGTTTTTCTTTTAAATCCAAATATTCTTCATCTGGATTATCCTCTACTATTTTTTCAAATTCAATGATATACCCATATCCTTTTGTATAGTCTAAGCTAACATTTATCTCTTCTCATAAAAACTGCCATCTAGTTCTAAATCATTTTATTTCTACACCATAACCAAGAGCTTTAAATAAACCTTCTAATTTAACAAAATCTTTATTATCTACTTTTATCTCTATTTCTTCTCTAAAATCATCATGAATTTTTCCTTTCTTTAATCAAATCTTAGAATAAAATTTATTTTTTTGAATTCTTAAATCTTCTTTACAATTAAAATAATATGACTCTTGATAATCATCTTCTACTAATATTTTAGAATTTTGTTTAAAGAAGTTTAGAAGTTCTTCATATTTTTCTTTGGATATAAAACTTCTTACTTCTACCTCTATTTCTTTCATATATTTATATCATTTAACAATTTATTTAATCAAAATACTACCAATAAATTATTCTAATATATATTTCCATCCTGGTTTTCAGTCTTTTGTTTTTCTTCAGTCTTCATTAAAAGCTTGCTCTCATGTTTTTCCTTTAAGTAATACATCTAAAGCTAATTGTGGCGCCTTATGTGCAACAATAGCAATTGATTTATCTTCATAATTTTTTTTCAGAAAATCCAAAAAATCAGAAATTCTTAATTTAACATCTTCGTAAGATTCTCCATTAGGAAATCTTGTATTAATATTCTTTTCTTGCATTATTTCTACAATCTCAGAACTCTTACCATTATAATCACCATAATTACATTCCCTCAACCTTTTATCTTGTAATATATTTACTTTATCTTTAAATGTTAATTCAGCTGAGTTAATTGCTCTTTTAAGGTCAGAGCAAAAAACAACATCAAAATTATTATCTTTAACTTTATCTCACAATTCTACAGATTGAGAAACACCTAATTCAGACAATCCAACATCAGATCACCCTGATGAAATGTTTTTTTCATTATCAATAGTTGTGCCATGCACAAAATATGTTATTTTTACTGCCATATTACCCTTCTTTTATTTCATAAAAATTGTCACAAATTAATTGTAAGCTATCATTTCTTACATCGACCTTTCCTTCAGCCACTAATATCTTATTCTCACATAATTGACAATTACTTTTTTTAGAAATATTTTCTAAAGTTCTTGGAAAAACAACAGCATCTAAATTCTTCTGACTATCAGTTAATGACAAAAACATCATTTGATCTCCCTTTTTAGTTAAAACTTTTTTAACTCTTGATACCATACCAAAGACTTTAATCTTTTGTCCTAACATTCTATTATTTAATAATGAAATTTCATAAACATCTTTCCCTCCTTTTTCTTTGATTTTATTTAATGGATGATCTGACATATATACTCCTAACAATTCTTTTTCTCAACTCAAAACTTCTAACCCAGTAATACTTTCATCTTTTTGATCTAAATCTTTAAATATTTTTTCATTCATTATGCTTTTATTAGAAGTATCGCCTCCGCCAAACAAACTCACTTGTTTAGTATTCTTTTCTGCTTCTTTTCTTTGATGATAAGATAATATCTCTGGTAATATTTTTAATAATTTAGTTCTTTCACCAAAACAATCCATTGCTCCAGCTTTTATTAAATTCTCTAAAGATTTTTTATTTATAACAATCGAAGGTACTCTATTTAAAAAGTCCTCTAAATCTTTAAAAACCCCATTGGCTTTTCTCTCTTCTTCAATTGCTTCTGATACTGCTTCACCTAAATTTTTAATACCAGCTAATCCATAGAATATAACCTTGGTATTATCTTTATCAACACCAAAAGCAGCAAAAGAATAATTAACACTTGGTGGCAAAACATTAATACCTAATTTTTTACATTCCTTAATTTCTTTAGCTATCTTTTCAAAATCACCCATATTAGAAGTCATTAATGATGCTAAGAATATGGTTGGATAATATGTTTTTAGTCAAGCTGTTTGAAAGGCAACCCGAGCATAAGCCGCTGTATGAGATTTATTAAAACCATAACTAGCAAAAGGCTCAACTCATGATCATAGTTCTTCAGCTTTTCTTCTTTCTCAATTATGCTCAACCAAACCATCAATCAGTTTCTTCTTTTGGTCCATTAATAATTTATGTATTTTTTTACCTACGGCTTTACGTAAAATATCAGCTTGCCCTAATGTAAATCCAGCTAGCGTATTTGCTAATTTCATTAATTGCTCTTGATAAATCATAACCCCATAAGTTGTACCAACAACCGAAGCCAATCTATCATCAATATATTGTATTTTAGACAGTCCTAATTTATTACTAATATATAATGGGATAAACTGCATTGGCCCAGGACGATATAATGCAATAACAGCTGATACCTCTTCAATATTGCTTACTCTTAATTCTTTTAATAATTTTTTCATTCCATCAGATTCTAATTGGAATATACCAACTGTATCTCCATTTCTTAAAACCTTGTATGGATTTGGATCATCTGCATCTATTTTATTAATATCAATATCTTTATTATAAAGTTTCTTAATAACTCTTAAGCTTTGCTTAATAATATTTAAATTAGCTAACCCTAAAATATCAATTTTCAATAAACCCAATTTCTCAACATAGTCTTTAGAATATTGTGCTACAACTTCTCCCTCTTTACGACTTGAAAACTGAACTGGTAAATAATTAGTTAATTCTGTTGGAGCCACAACAATCCCAGCGGCATGAGTAGATAAATGACGTGCCACTCCCTCTAATTTCATGGATACATCAACAACTTGTTTAACATCTAAACTAGACATATATAGTTCTTTAAATTCAGGAATTGTATCTAATGCTTCTTGAATTTTCATATTCATTGGAATTGCTTTAGCAATCTGATCTCCTAAACTATATGGTAACCCTAAAGCCCTTGTTACATCTCGCACGGCCAACCTTGCTTTCATAATACCAAAAGTAGCAACTTGAGCAACATTCTTCTCTCCAAAATGAGAAGCAATATATTCAATAACTCTTCCTCTATCTTTATCAGCTACATCTAAATCAATATCTGGCGGTGAAACACGTTCAGGATTTAAAAATCTTTCAAAATATAAATCAAATTTAATTGGATCAACGTTTGATATTCCTAATAAATAACAAATAATACTACCAGCAGCTGAACCTCTAGCATTAGCTGGTATTTTATTCTCAATACAGAAATTAACAATATCTCACACGATTAAGATATAGTCTATATACCCTGTCTTTTTAATAATTGATAATTCATGTTCAATCCTATCAATAACATTTTTATCTTTTTCATCATAAAATTCAGGTATTTTTTTGAATATTATATCTCTTAAATATTTTTCATTGTTTTCTACTCCTTCAAACTTAGCGCTTGGATAATTTAATGAATCAAAATCAAAATCAAAATTACATTTATTTGCAATTTCAACCGATTGTTTTAATATTTCTGGTTCATCTTTATAAAACTCATATAATTCTTTTGGGTCTTTTAAAGATAAATCAAAATCAGCTAACGACATTCTGTTATTGTCATTCATTGTTGTGCCTGATTGAACCGCAAGTAAAACTTCATGAATTTCTCTATCTTCTAATCTTAGATAATGAGAATCACAAGTTAAAACAGTTTTTAATCCATATTTTTTACCTATTTCTATTAATGCTTTATTTACTTGCAATTGTGATTTTGAATTAGGATGATGTTGTAATTCTAAATAAAAATCATCTTTGCCTAAAATATCAATATATTCTTTTACTTTTTCTTCCGCTTCTTCAATTCCTTTATTTACAATTGCTTGAGCAATCTCACCCTTCATACATCCAGATAAAAATACAATACCTTCTTTGTATTGATTTAATATTTCTTTATCAATTCTTGGTTTGTAATAAAAACCTTCTAAATTGGCAATACTAACTAATTTACATAAATTCTTGTATCCTACCGCATCTTTACATAAAGCAATTAAATGATAATTTTTAGCATCAATTTTTCCTTCTTTTTGATCTCTTCTTCTTGGTGATACATATAATTCACAACCAATAATTGGTTTTATATCTGCTTTCTTGCATTTTTCATAAAATTCAACTGCACCATACATATTTCCATGGTCAGTAATAGCAACTGATGTCATTCCTAATTCTTTAACACGTAAAATCAGGTCATCAATTTTAGATAACCCGTCTAACAAGCTAAAATGAGTATGAACATGTAAGTGAACAAAATCCATGGCTATTTTCTTAAAAGTTTTTCTAATTCAAGTATAAGGAAA
>CAZDQI010000039.1:0-4733 GCA_964507765.1 uncultured Candidatus Saccharibacteria bacterium | reverse complement strand
TATCCACACCGCCAGCGTTCACTCTGGACTAGGATCAAATCCTCATCCAAAATAAATAACTGTATATTTTTTAATAAAAATAATAAAACTTTAAAAGAATAAACCATTGGAGCAACTAAAAAATATCGAAAAATTTTAGTTGTTTGTAATGATCGTTTCGAGTGTAAAAGAACACTTCCATAATCTGGAAGTATCTGAAGTATAATTTAACAAATTTTTAACCATTTGTCAATAGCTGAAATTAACACTTTTTCCACTTAAAACCTATTTATTTAGGTCTATTAATTCCTGTTTTTAAAAGCCTCTATTAATGTCTCTGTATCAGCAAACTCCACTTCACTTCCAACCGGAAGCCCTATACCTAATTGAGTTACTTTAACACCAAATGGCTTTAACCTATTTTTAATTTCATTAGCTGTTAGATATCCTTCAGAAGTAAAATTTAAAGCTAATACTATTTCTTTAATTGGGTCTTTATCTACTAAAGATTTTTTTATCTTTGAAATTAATAATTTTAAATTAATACTTTTATCAACTTCATTTTCAAATGTATTAATTAATCCACCTAATATATAATAAACCCCTTTGTATTTCCCTGTCTTTTCAATTGAAATCAAATCTGTATCTTTTTCAACCACACATATTATTTTATTATCCCTCTTGCTATCACTACAAATTGAACATAATTTTTGATTCTTGTTTTCTTTTTCAAATACAAAATTACAACTTTCACATATATTAATTTTCTTAGAAACATCTCAAAATAATTTTGCTATTTCATCTAATATTTTAGGATCGTATCTAGCAAAAAAATACGCAAGTCGTTTAGCTTGACGAGGACCAATATTGGGTAATTTATTTAATAAATTACTTAATTTTAATATTAAAAATTCTTCATTTTTCATATTAATAAATTATTTTAAATATTTTTGAATATTAAGATTATGCTCGTCTAGTGTCTTAGCAAACACAGTATCTTTGCTATCTGGTTTAGTAATATAATACAAATAGTCTGTATCGACATTATTTAAAACCAACTCAAAAGTTTCACGGCCAACATTGCAAATAGGCCCTGGTATTATTTCTTTATACATATACGTATTATACAATGATTCTAGTTTTTTATCGCTATTTGTTAGCTCTTTGCAAATTGGATCTTCATTATTCTGGTATTCATTCATTATTTTGATATAGCATAAAGTCGCATCAATTTGTAGCAACATATTATTATTAATACGATTTCTAATAACTGACACTGCATTTGGTATATCTTGTTTATGATATATTTCCTTTTCAATTAACGAGGCTAGTATTAATTTATCATACATATTACCATCAATAATAGTCTCAAATTTTAAATACATTTCTTCATAAAAATTATCTAAAAATACTTTAACCACCTCATCAATATTCATTCCCTCAACAAAATAATAAGTATCTGGATATAAAAAACCTTCTAAATTATTACCCCCCTCAACATTTTTCAAAAAAGGATATTCATAAATTCTATCACTTAATTTGCCAACCGTATAATTAACTAAATCAAATTTATTTGTTAAAACACCGCTTTCAATTAATTTATTTTCAATTTGATAAATATTTAACCCTTCTGGAATTACTACCAATACTCCTCGATTGTTCTTTAAAGTAGAAACAATTTTTTCAATTGTATATTTCCCATCAAACAAATATGTGCCTGGCTTTATTTGTGTATAATCACCATTAAAATAGGAAAATAAAATAAAAATATATTTATCGCGTATAATTCCCTCTTTTTTTAAATTATCAGCTATTGATAAAAACTTATCCCCTGGATTTATTACAAATTCTTTGTTTTCAATTTCTATTTTATTACTTATCATAGCTTTAAAAATAAACAAAATAAGTAATAAAATTAAAGCTAATCATATTTTTAAATTTTTTTTATTCATAATTTTATCGATTATTAATATTTAAAATTATACCCAACATAATAAAATCAACCATAAGATGAGAACCACCTAAACTAACAAAAGGTAAAGCAATACCAATGACAGGCAATAGTCCAACATTGGCTCCGATATTTATCACCATCTCTACAAATATTTTAATTCATAAACCAATAACAATAAGTTTGCTAAAATTATTCTTAGCCAACATTATAACATCTCAAAAATAACTAAACATTAACAAAAAACCTAATAACAAAACACTAACTCCAATAAACCCTAATTCCTCAGCTATAGATGCAAATATAAAATCTGTTTTAGCTTCAGGCAAAAACTGCAATTGAGTTTGCGTCCCTCATCCTAACCCTTTGCCTCAAAATTTACCACTCCCAATAGCAACAATCGACTGCCTTTGGTTGTAATTTAACCCTGACGGATCTAAATCTGGATTAACAAAAGATATTAATCTATTTCTTTGATAATCATGTAATATATATTTAAAACCAACAAACCCTATTGAAAAAATAATTAATAAAATTACTAACAAATGCCTTACTCTTAAATCGCATAAAATTAACATAATTAACCAAATAAAAAACATAATAATCACCGATCCTAAGTCTGGCTGCAATAAAGCTAAAACACATGGCAGTCCTACAAAAATACCTGTTTTAATAATATTTACCAAATTCCACATTTCAGCCTTTTTATCATACAATATCTTAGCTAATAAAATAATCAAAGATATTTTCATAAATTCAACTGGTTGTATACTAAAAAAACCAAAATTAAATCATCCTGTAATACCTCTGGTTGTCTGACCAACAATTAACAAAGCTCCTAGCATTATTAAACAAATAAGATAAAATATCAAAGAGAACGAAGAATGATTTTTAAAAATATTAAAATCTATTTTAGAAAAAACTCATAAAAAAACAAAAGATGCAATTAAAAATATTAACTGTCTATAAAATGAATTTAAATTCTCATATTTGTTCATGCTCAAACTAGCCAACATTAATAAACTTAATGAGCTTAATATAAACAAACTGGTAAATAACTTTCAGTTTTTTAAAAAATAATCTTTACTTCTCATAAAAAATTAGTATATATTATTCTTATCAAATACATTAGTATACACTTGTAAACCGCCTGGGCAAACACTAATATTTTCATCCATTTTATTGGTTCAAGACAAATTAATTGCTTTGTTTTCCTGAGATGAAATACTTGTATTTGTTTGAGAAACAGCAATAGCATTATTATTTGCATCACATAAAAAGCCGATCACATCTACCTTTTTCCAAGCAACATTTGTATTATTAAAAATATTAAAATTTAAATTAGCGGTAACCCCTGGTGGTACATCTCCTTGGTCTGTATTTTTATTTAGTAATAAATTCAGCTGAGTTCTTGTCGGTGTATCAAACTCTCCTGTTACTTGTAACCCATAACTTTCTTGGAATCTCTCTAAAGCCCGCTTTAACAAATAATCAAACTTTCCACTAATTCTACCTTCTGGGTAAAAATTAGGATATTCTTTTAAAACTCTTTGCAACTCACTAACGTCCGAATTACTATCTCCAAAACTTAAATTTTTATCAAAGCTAAATCCAGACAAACTAGTTACACTCTGAGTTTGTCCGCCATAAGATTGATTTAAATATTCTCTAGTTTTGTAATCAACAATACCAGTTTGAGGATATATATTTATAGCACGTTGAAAACGAATAACCGCCTTGTATGTTGCTAAGTCAAAACTTCCATTAACTACTCCTTCAGGATAAATAGCTGAATCTTGAGCTAAAATAGATTGTAAATTAAACACATCTTCCCCTTGATCACCTCTCTTTAAATCACGATTAAATTCATAAACTACGCTACTTGGAGCTGTTGTTTTAGTTACAATTTCTCCACTACCAGTTTTAAGAACAACATTACTTATACTAAACAAATTTGCTTCAATAAAATCACCACTTAAAGGCTTACTTCAATCTACCTTTTTATTATCAATTTTAAAAACAATTTTATCAAATTTAAAATTAGGTTTTTCAATAATATCAACAATATATTTTACTTGGTTTGGTAAAATATAGTTTTTACCTTCTACTTTTTTAACAATATTTTCTTTTGTTTTTCCCTTGTCTTCAGTGACTGTCAAAAAATAGAAAGTATATGAAAATTCCTTAGCTCCTCAATTATCATTCATATTAGTAACTCGATTATATATAAAATAATTGCTTTGTTGCAATAACGCTGAAGCGTTTTCATTGTATTCTAACGCACTTAAGGTTTTAATTTCACATGATTGACAAGGACCACCACAATCAACTCCTGTTTCTCCATTATTTTTTATCCCATCAAAACAAGAAGGCTTTGATTGAAATATTTTAAAAACACCAACTCCAATTAAAAACACCAAACCTAAAGTTAGTACTGAATAAATTATTTGTTTTATAAATCTTTCTGTCATACTAATATATTAATTTACTAAAACTAATACTTAAAGTATACTAAATTTTTCTTTTTTTTACAATAGTAAAATTAAAAAGCCAGCGATCTTGGATAACCAAAATCGCTGACATAAAAGGCTGGCAAACTCTACCTTCCCCCAAAAGGAGTATTATCGAGTTATGATACTTTCACGATCGTGTTCGAAATGGGAACGGGTGGTACATATCATAATTAATCACCAGCCAAAATTTTAAAAGAAAAAGGGATATATATGTTTTTTCAAACAAATTAATATCTTAATAAAGATGAGGATGTGGAAATTAGTACTCCTCAGCTAAAACCATTACTGGC
>CAZDQI010000038.1:0-4824 GCA_964507765.1 uncultured Candidatus Saccharibacteria bacterium | reverse complement strand
TTCAAGAGAGGTTGCTTTGCTCAGCAACCTCTCCAAAATATTCTTCTCCATTCCAACACCTCTTAATTAGCATCGGTTAATTTTGAGTAGTCTTCGCACTTCATACTATTCAGAACATCTTTCAAAGAATATCTATATTTGCAACCGCACTTGAAATAAGGTAACTTGTTTTGTTTTTTCATTCGGTTAATTGTAACTACGCTAATGCCCAAAACTCGTCCCAGTGCAGCATCGCCGATAATCAAATCGTTTTGTTCGGTAGTGCTAATATTAGTGTTATTCATAAATAATCTTTCATTAATAATAAAACAAAATAACTTATACAAAGTTAAATAATTTAAAATTGATATGCAAAAAAAGTTATTTACATTTTTAAATTAATGGTAGATATTCTTTATTAATGTTATTTAGTTGGTATGTAATATTAAGTAAATAAATATGCTAAAATAGACTGGTAGCATTTTATCGTATTTTTAAGCTATATTTGTTTAGGTATGGAATAATTTTGCTTGCTGTGGTGAAAGAACAGAAACGGCATTTTAAACGTTGCTGTTTGCTTAGTCAATACAATATTCAAAAACCAAATAAAAAGCCCACAAATCAAAGATATGACGTTAATTTTGGAATAATTCTAATTTCTCTAAAACAGAAATGTCCTTTTGTGTTTGACTTCTTTTGTCATAATAATTTATCATTTTATCGGAAGTGTGTCCAGTGTTTTGGCTGATAATATCATTGCTAACATTATTGCTTTTTAAGTAAGTTACGTAAAATTTTCGCCCCCAGTGAGATGAAATTAATTCATGCACTTTTCTTACTTCGGTAGTCGTTTCATTTCCGATTGTTTTTATTGTCATTAAATTTCTATTAAGCTGTAACTCCTTCGCCACTTCTTTTAAATAAATGTTTAATCTTTGGTCGCTCATAAAATCTTGAAAATAGTTGTAACGAACTAATATTTTATATGCTATTTCGTGAAGTCTTGCTTCTTTAATTAATTTATTTGTTTTTTTTCGAAATATCTTAACATTATAAAATTTTGAATTTGGTATTTTCTCAATAAATTCTTCTTTTATATTTCGTATTTGCTTAATATCAAAACCACTTAGGCATAAAAACACAAATACATCTCGCACCTTTTCAAGTGTTTTGTTTGTTAAATTGCTATTCTTTATTATCTCAAATTCTTCATACGTTATTGTGAAAGTAGTTGGGTCATCAACTTTAATTTTTCCTGAAAACTTTTTATAATTATCATTCTTACATAAATTCAATTCACTGCTAAAATTCATAAATGCCGATAACGTTTTAATTAGCTTTTTAATATAATTATTGGTTAATTTTTGGTTGATGCAAAAAACTTGAAATTTGGAAAAAAAATCAAAATTAATGGTGTCGAAATTTAGAATGTATTTTGTTGCTTTTTGAAACTCGAATAAATGATAACGAAGACTATTGTAATTTTGTAGTGTTGAGGAAGCAACTATATTTTTTTTGTAACTTACGTAATCGTCATAAACAGAAAAGAAACTTTTGTCATCGGCATTGCTTAGGAAATTTTTAAGCTCCGCAGTGAAATAATCATATTCAAATTTTGGATGCACGTCTAAAAATTCCAAAAACCAATTTTCAATTTTAGTCTTGTAATCGGATAGGAAAGAATTTAACTTGAAGTGGTTATTATGATTTTTCCTTATTGCTTGCTTAGAAACGTCAAAATATTGCTTTTCAATATTTATTTGAGTGTATAAAGCAAGTTGCTTATATTTCCTTATGCCAGTTATTGTAATATAAAGCTGATTCTTATTTTTTACGAAAAATCTTATGTTCATAATGTTCGTTTCTGCTATTTGTTTAAAATAATTATCAATAGAATAATACTTATAAAATAGTTTTGTTCTATATTTCTCAAATTTACAAAAAATAAACATACAAACCAAATATTAGCTTAAATATAGCTTAAATATGTGTAAAATACATTTAATTAAATTAAACTCTTTACTAATTAGTTAATGTTATGGAAATAAGGAAAAACAACTTAAACATAGAATAGAATTAACTTTGCATATCATTTAATTTAAAATGTTTTAATTTACTATAATTTACCATTGAGTAAAAAAAAGGTAGGTTCAAGTCCTCTCGGGACCGCACTCTTATTTTTTTTATTATTATATATCAATAAGTTATGACATTGTAAAATTTTGTTTAGCTTAATTATAGCTTAAAAATTCAAAACATCTCAAATTTGGTTATTTTTAACCAATTTTTTTTGCTGTTAAGAATGTTAAAGAGATAATTTTTTAGGTATGTTTAATAATGAAATGAAGGTATAGCTAAATAATTATTATAATATTAATTAAAATAGTGTTGAGAGATATGCCCCCAACACTATTTTTTTTTCCTAAGTAAAAAATTCTATATTATTTTGTTCGTTTTTTAGCTTCGCCAAAAGTTCCATCTGATTTTTACATAATCTTAGCAGTGCTTCGCCTGCTGCTGCGGATATGACTCCATTTAACACTTGATTAATTATAATCTCGTTAAATGCCAAGCAATCGGCTGTGGTTCTTAATTCGAGGTCATCATTCATTTTCTTCACCATTCATTGATTTAACAAATTCACGATAAGCTGCTAATTGCTTTTCTGTTTTTGGAATGTCGAACTCACTTGTAACTTGCTGCTGTTCTAACTTTTGAAGTCTAATCTCGACATTGGAATCTTTAATTAGGTTACCTAAAATATTTAATGAGTATGAAAAACATCTTAAATCTTTCTCACTAATTATTTTGTTTTCAAATTCATAAATCTTTGCTGCTAAATACCTTTTGACATCTTTTAGGGAATTGAGACGCTTTCGTTTAATTATATCATTATGATTCATAATATTTAACTTTCATTTAATTTAACAAATATTGTAAATTAAGCTAATAAATCGTCTTGTTTTCGCGTTGACGTCTTTTGATATACCTTCATCTCTTTAAATTGAATGTAAGCCCGTTTCTGTTTGTTTTTTGAGTATTTTTGTTGCTTGCTTGCTTCACGTTTTGCAAATTGGATGCATTCGTCTAAATAATTTAATTCCATTTTCTTTTTTTCCTTTCAAAATATAATGCACTCCATTTGATAAGAGTGCATTTTTATTAAATTTTAATTTACAAAATCAATTTCACCATTACCAAATAAGCAGTTGTAACATTGCTTATAAACGTTTTCACTATTTGATAAGTGCGGTAAAAATTGCAATATTTCATTTGAGAAACCTGCCCGCAAACCTGTGTCAATAGCTGAAGAAATACCATTCCCTCCTATTCCGCAGACTTGACTTAATTCACGTGCGGTTAGTTGCTTAAATTTTCCAATAACCTCGCCTGCGTAACCTTGAATTTCATAATGAAAACCACGTCCCCTGCGGATTAGTAACCACTTCATTTTTTCTAATAGTAACTCATACTCTTGTAATAATTCTGGATAGTTTTCAGTAACAAAAGTTCGCATTTTAAAACGTCCCTGCTGCTTCTTCTCAATTAACTGGTTAAGAGATTCGTAGAATGAACTTAAATTTTCTGGTGGTTTTTGCATTTTAATTTTTCCTTTTTTTGTTTAAAAAATAATTCTTTTTTTTAGATAGTGTAACTATTAATAAAATATACAGATTATAATTTTACTTCAAAGCTGCCTTAGTTTAGTGTATTAGTTCATTTTTGTAACCTTTCGTAATTAGTTGATAAATATATGTTTATAGTTTTTGTTAGTCTCAATTATAGACTAAACTTAGTTTAGTATGTCTATTAACAAAGAAAAAAAAAGTAACAAAAAAAAAGAAATTTATTTATTTTTTTTTCTTTTCTATTCTATTCTATTCTATTTTATACTATACTATTTAATACTATTTAATACTATAATATTGATGACAAAACTTTGTTATTTTTCAATTAGTTAGAACTTACATTTTTAAGATTTTTAAATAATTTTTCAAAAAAAGTTAAAAACATTTCATTTAGTTAATACTAATTGGAAATTTAACACACGCTTTTATTAATTAGTCTTGACTAAATTAATATTTTTTAAATAATTTTCTTCTTTTTCTTCATCATTGGAAAATTTATCAGCAAGAAACCTGTCAAGACTTTGTTTTCCATTAATAACAATATTTGAAGTCTTATTATTATCATTTGTTATATCTTTATTTTCTTCAATTATGCCAGTTCTTTTTTCAGTTTTCATTATAACATTAAAATTGCCTTCCTGTGAATATTGATTCAGGATTTCCTCACACGATTTTAAAGAATAATGAAAGATTGCATCTGATTCATTTAATTTATTAATTTCACGATTCGCTGTTTTAATTTTCATTATGTAATTATTTTCAATTAGCTTTGTGCTGTAAATATTGTTATTTACATCTAATTGTAGCAAATCATATTCAATAAATTTATGCAGCAATGGAATATCATTTTTTTTAACTATACCTAATTTTAATAATTTATCTTGGTCAAATAATAGCTTATTATCAACAAAATTTAAGTGCATAGTTAGGTAAAATAAAAGTCCAACTCTACCAGTTCCATAATCTTTTTTTAATAATTTGAAATTTTGGTTATGGTATATTGAGGTGTCGAATTGTAAATATTTTAATTCATATTTTTTGAACATTTTTTCAATATTGCAAATAATATGTTCTTTATTACTATCAATTTCCATCTTCCGCCACCTTTTTATTTTGCTGATAATGAAAAAAATAGTAATTTTGCATATACAAAATTTGCTTTTCAAGAGAGGTTGCTTTGCTCAGCAACCTCTCCAAAATATTCTTCTCCATTCCA
>CAZDQI010000037.1:0-5200 GCA_964507765.1 uncultured Candidatus Saccharibacteria bacterium | reverse complement strand
AAAAAACATAATTTAAAAAATATTGATGTTGAATTTCCTTTAAATAAATTAATTGGTATTACTGGTGTTTCTGGTTCAGGCAAATCAACTTTAATTATGGATATTCTTTATCCAGCTATTACCAAATATTTTAAAATAAAAGGTGATTCTGATATTTCCTATAAATCTATTTCAGGCGTTGACAATATTGATAAATGTATTTTAATTGACCAAGAGCCTATTGGTCGTACACCAAGATCAAATCCAGTTACATATATTGGTGTTTTTAACTATATTAGAGACCTATTTACTAAAACAGAATTAAGTAAAATGCGTGGTTATACCGCTAGTCGTTTTAGTTTTAATGTTAAAGGCGGACGTTGTGAAGCTTGTCAAGGAGCAGGGTATAAAAAAATAGAAATGTATTTCTTACCGGATGTTTATACTGTTTGTGATGAATGTCATGGAACTAGATTTAATGATGAAACATTAGAAGTTACCTATAAAGATAAAAACATTTCTGATGTTTTAAATATGAGTGTTGAAGAAGCTTTAAAGTTTTTTAAAGATATACCAGTGATTAAAAATAAATTACAGCTTTTAAATGATGTTGGGTTAGGATATATGAAATTAGGCCAATCATCGACCACATTGTCAGGTGGTGAAGCTCAAAGGGTTAAATTAGCCGAAGAGTTATCTAAAAGAGATACAGGTAAAACCCTATATATTTTAGACGAGCCAACAACTGGCCTTCATTTTGATGATATCAACAAATTGTTAAATATTTTAAATTTATTAGTTGAAAAAGGAAATACTGTGATTGTCATTGAGCACGAGCTTGACATTATTAAAAATTGTGACTATATTATAGATATGGGTCCAGAAGGAGGAGATAAAGGAGGAGAAATAATTGTAACTGGAAGTATAAAAGATATTAAGAATAGCAAAAAAGGATACACGTCTAAATTTCTAAAAAATGAAACAAGAAAAAGCAAATAAAAAAGAAGCGCCAGAATCATCCATTAAATCTTTTAAAAAGATGGCTTCAGAAACTGGTAGATTTTATACAAGTTGTTTAGATATTCTGTTAGAATCTAAAACCATAGAATCACAACAAAAAAGAATAAAAGAACTTCTTTATTCTTTACCCAAACCAATGCAAAAACTTTATCAAAAAGGCATTGATAGTTTTTTAAAGCAGGCTCGTAAAAACCAAGAAATTTTATCAAAAAAAAGAGGAGAGAAAAGATATGTTTTATTTAAAGAAATACTTAAAACAGACCCAAGGTTTAAAACTAAAAACCCAGATTTTAAATTCAAAAATTTAAAACATTTTTTTGATACAATTAATAATTTAGATAACAATGCCATAAAATACAAAGAATTATCACCCGGAATACCTATAATTAGATTAAAACAAGATTTATATGAGTGTATAATGGGAAAACAAATAAGTAGTATGTGCATTTCTTTAGGGGGGTTATTATTTATTATAACAAAAAATAGAATTTGCAAAGATGTATTAAAACATGAATTAAGTCATTTTGTTTTTTTGTTTCTTAAACAAGACAAATATTTAAGACAAGAGAAAGACAAAAGCTGGAATAAATTTAGTCGCTTTAGAAATGAAATTATTGCCTATATAATCTCCAAATCGTTTAAAGACATTAATTTTATAGCAGATCGGTTAGTTGAGGAAAAAGAAAAAATAAAATTAGCATTTATAAGTAGTAACGATAAAAAAGAGTTAAATAAAGCTAATAAAACTCTTAATTTTGTGTTTTTTTCAATGGTTATAGGAAATAAAATGGGAGTAGATATGAATGATTTTATTTTCCCATGCCTAATTTCAAGAGACTACAAAGAACTTATTCAAAATTGCAATCATCTTGTTAAAAAAGAAACAGTAAACAAGTGATTGGAAGAAAAAAATAACAAAGGTAAAGATATTTTAGAATTTTGCCGTATTAAATAAAACCATTTGATTTTATGCACATTTTTTGATATATTAAAATTAAATATTAAATTATTAAATATGGTGGATGAAAATATGGCTCAAATGCCAGATAGAAAAGAAAATGAGCTAAATAGAGAAAGATTTACAATTCTTGGGAAATTGCTAGATAGTATTAATAAGGATATTCAATCCAAAGAAGATAGCGGTAATAAAAAGTTTGTTATAAACATGGTTGATAACAAAGCGTATTCATACAATCTTACATTTATAGATGGTGATGAAGAAAAAAATATTGGTACAGGTGACTTCAGTACAACATTTAAAGCTTTAAAAGATTTTAAAGAAAAACAGTCAGAAGAGCTAG
The DNA here is from genome assembly GCA_964507765.1 of uncultured Candidatus Saccharibacteria bacterium. GTDB lineage: Bacteria > Patescibacteriota > Minisyncoccia > UBA6257 > JAKLIH01 > JAKLIH01. Next base: position 2,900 of record CAZDQI010000037.1, on the reverse strand, counting down.
TTAATATAACTGATTTAATAGACCCTATCAAAGAAGAGGAAAAACCAGGATTAAACGAGCTTATTAATCAAATAAAAGAAATTTTACCCGATTTTCGTGTAAGTGCTAATTATCAAATAGGTGAAAACAATATAGGTTATGCCCAATATTGGTTTCCTAATAAACCAGAACAAAAATATACCGAAGAAGGAATGTACAAAATATGTGAAAAAATTATTAATTTATTTAATTAATAAAAGTTTAAACTATATATTATGATAAAAAAAGTTCTAAATGACAATATATTGCTTGAAGTTGAAATTAAAGAGCAACAAACAAATTCAGGAATTATTATTCCTGATAGTGCTTCTGACAAACAAATTCAAACTGGCAAAATTGCTTTTGTTGGTGAAGGCCGCTTGAATGATAAAGGAGAAAGGGTTCCAATGTCAGTTAAAACAAATGATTTAGTTCTTTTTGAAAAAGGCTACAACTCTCAAGAAATAAAAATTGATGAAAAAAATTATTTAAAAATATCTGAATCAGATATTATTGCTATTTTAGAATAAATTTAATAATTTATTAAATTTGAAATTATGAGTAAAAATATTATTTTTGATGAAAAAGCATTACAATTGCTTAAAAAAGGTATTGATAAATTAAATAATACCGTTAAAATTACCCTTGGGCCTAAAGGCTCAAATGTTATTTTAGATAAAGGCTATGGATCACCCCATATTACTAATGATGGCGTATCTATTGCTAAAGAAATTGAATTAGAAGATAAGATTGAGAATGTTGGTGCTTCTATTGTTAAAGAAGCTTCAGAAAAAACTAGTGATAATGCCGGCGATGGAACAACATCGGCTATTATTCTTGCTGCATCAATGATTAATATTGGAATTAAAAATATTGTAGCTGGAGCTGACTCTATGTCAATTAAAAGAGGTATGGATAAAGCCAGTCAAAAGGTTGTTGAAAATCTGAAAAAAATTTCAAAAGAAGTTTCAAAACAAAACGAAATTTCTGATGTTGCTACCATATCAGCTCGCGATAGAAATATTGGCGATATGATAGCCGAAGTTATTAATAAAGTTGGTAAAGATGGTGTTGTTACTGTTGAAGATGCTCAAACTGTTGGATTAACATCTGAAATCGTAGAAGGTTTACAATTTGATAGAGGATATATTTCTCCATACATGGTAACTTCAACCGAAAAAATGGAAGCAGTGTTAGAAAACCCATATATTTTAATTGTTGATCAAAAAATATCAGCTATTAAAGATTTATTACCTTTGTTAGAGAAATTAATGCAATCTGGATCAAAAGAATTATTAATTGTTTGCCAAGACTTAGATGGAGAAGCTTTAGCTACATTAATTTTAAATAAAATCAGAGGTATATTTAATACTGTTGCTGTTAAAGCTCCTGGTTTTGGTGATCGCCAAAAAGAAATGTTAGAAGATATTGCTATTTTAACCGGAGGAACTGTTATTACATCTGATTTAGGTATGAAACTTGAAAAAGTTGAAATTGATATGCTAGGCAAAGCTCATAAAGTAATTGTTAATAAAGATAATGCTACTATTGTTGATGGTAGTGGAGAAAAAGAAAAAATTAAAGAAAGAATAAATCAAATTAAAAAACAATTAGAAAACACTGATAGTAATTACGACAAGGAAAAACTTCAAGAAAGATTAGCTAAATTATCTGGTGGTGTAGCTGTAATTAAAGTTGGTGCTCCATCTGAAATAGAGCAAAAGTCTATTAAAGATAGAATTGATGATGCTGTTAGGGCTACAAAATCAGCGGTTGAAGAAGGAGTTGTTCCTGGTGGTGGTGTTGCTTTAATTCGCTGTTTTGATGCTATTAATAATATTGATGTTTCCAATGAAGATGAAAAGATTGGAATCGAGATTGTTAAAAAATCATTAGAAGGTCCTATAAGACAAATTGTTGCTAATTGTGGAATTGATAGTTCTGTTGTTGTTGACAAGATTAGAAATGAAAAAGAGATTTGATTTGGTTATGATGCTGATAAATTAGAATATATTAACTTAATGGAAAGAGGTATTATTGATCCAACTAAGGTTGTTCGTTCTGCTTTTCAAAATGCTGTATCGGTTGCTAGTATGTTTCTAACAACTAAGGCAGTTGTTGTTGAAAATCCAGAGAAAAAAACGGAAGATACTAGCCAAATGACGCCGGGGTATTAAAATACTTATTAAAAAAGGGGAAATACAACCCCTTTTTTAATTTGACTTTAACTTCATTTTTTGTTAATATTTACATAATAAAAATATAAAAAAGTAATATGGATGACAATATGGCTATTGTTAATTTAAAAGAAAGTTTAAAAAAAGCACTTAATTTTTTTGCTGAAAAACTATCTTCAATTCGGTCAAATCGAGTATCAACTTCTTTAGTTGAAAATATTATGGTGGATAGTTATGGCTCAATGGTGCCACTTAAAACAGTGGCCAATTTAGTTATTCAAATGCCAAATATTATCATTATTGAACCATGAGATCCTAATATTTTAAATAGCATTGCCAAAGCAATCGAGTCATCTAATCTAGGAGTTAGTCCCCAAAAAGATGTAAAATTCTTACGTGTTATTTTTCCATCTTTAACTCAAGAAAGAAGAGATCAATTAATTAAAGTTGCAAATTCTGAAAAAGAAAATTGTCGAATTGAAATCAAAAAACATCGTGAGACTTTTATGAAAAAAATACAAAACGATTTAAACAATAAAATAATATCAGAAGATGATAAAAGTTATTTAGAGAAAGAAGGGCAGAAAGAAGTTGATAAAGCTAATGAAAATGCTGATATCTTGTGCAACAAGAAAATAGCCGAACTGAAAGAAATTTAAAAACAATATTTAAAAATTTGATATGTTATATTTTATTATTATACTA
>CAZDQI010000036.1:0-5548 GCA_964507765.1 uncultured Candidatus Saccharibacteria bacterium | reverse complement strand
GTAATTTATCCATTGAGACAACTGATGTTTATGAAGGAAGTGGTAGTTTAAAAAGCATAAGTGCTAATACGGTTTTTTCTTCTGCTTTTATTAAGATTAATCCTAATAAAAGATATCGTTTATCAGGTTGTTTTAAGTCTGTCGGAGGAGAAGGGTTATCTATATTCTATTTTGGATGATCGACTTTTGATAAAGATTTTAGAGAAATAGGATGTAGAAATGCAAATTTTCAAACCGGAACACAAACTAATCTATCCAAAGAATTAAAAGAAGGCGATTCAGTTGTGTATTTAAATTCAGTTGAAAACTGAACAATGAACAATCCTTCCTATATTTCATTTTATCCTTTTGAAAACTATCCATTATATACGTATACTAGATACACATATCCTTATAGCAGCATTGATTTTGAAAATAAAAGTATAACATTAAGTGCACCATATTCTGGAAATACCTGGGGAGCAGAAGCAAGCGTTGCAAAATCTAAATACGTTGGCTATTGTAGTCACTCAGCTCAATATATCGAGTCTTACAAAACAAATCCTGATACATGAGTTTGTTATGAAAAAGAACTTCATGGACAATCAGTTCCTCCATCTAGTAGTTATGAGTTTAGATACGGGACAGAGTATATAAAGATATTAGTATTAACAAACTATAGTCAAGGGGCTGGTTATAGTATGTTGTTAGACAATTTAAAATTAGAATTAATATCAAACGAATAAAAGTATAATCAAATATTTTTAAGCACCTGTTTAAAACAGGTGCTTTTTTAATGCCTGTGGAAAAGTACCCCTAAAAGGGTATTGACTTTTTTATTTTTGTGGAGTATAATATAAGAGAAATGCAATTAAGTGGGAGAAAGTGGGGAAAACTCTAAATGTCTGTGGAAAACCATAAAATTACATTTCAAGCTTTCTTTAGTAAATTATTTATAATTTACATTAATAATTATTATATTTTCATTATGTTTATTGGTGAATACAAACATACAATTGATTCAAAAAACAGAATGACAATTCCGTCAAAGTTTCAAGGACAGCTATCAGAAGGTGCCATTATTACTCGTGGCCTTGATAACTGTTTATTTGTATTCACTAATGAAGAATGAAAAAGAGTAGCTGAACAAATTAAGCAACAATCTTTTACTACTGCTAATGCCCGTGCGTTTAGTCGTTTAATGTTAGCCGGTGCTATGGATGTTAAAATAGATAAACAAGGAAGAATATTAATTCCAACCTATTTATCTGAATATGCTAATTTAGGCCAAAAAGTTGTTGTCGCTGGTTTGTATGATCGCTTAGAAATATGAAATGAAAATGATTGGGAAGAATACAAGAAAAAAACAGAATCTAACGCTAATGATATATCTGAGCAAATGTCCAATTTAGGTATTTAATAGTTTAAACACTCATAATGCATATTCCTGTTCTTTTAAAAGAAATAATTGAAGGATTTGATCCTAAGGAAAATCAAAATTATATTGATTGTACTTTAGGGGAAGGTGGTCATAGTTTGGAAATATTAAAAAGAATATTACCAAACGGAAAATTATTAGGAATTGATTTTGATTCAAGAAATATTGATTTAGTAAAAACCTTGTTTAACGAATCTGAGCTAAAAGAAGATAATTATATATTAGTTAATGATAATTTTAAAAATTTAAGCCAAATAGTTAAACAAAACAAATTTGAAAATATATCTGGTATTTTGTTTGACCTAGGACTTAATAGCTATTTTCTAGATGAAAGCAAAAGAGGTTTTTCTTTCAGATTTAACGAGTATCTTGATATGAGATTTGATCCAAAAACATCTTTAACTGCTTATGATATTGTTAACACTTTTCCTAAAACAGAGTTAGAAAACATTTTACTAAACTTAGGTGAAGAGACTTTTTACAAACAAATAATTGACGAAATTATTAAAACAAGAAAAATTAAAGAAATTAAAACAACATATGATTTAAATGAAGTTATATATAAAGCTACACCAAGGTGGTATAAACATCGTAAAATTCATCCTTCAACTAAAACTTTCATGGCGTTAAGAATATATGTAAATCAAGAATTAGAAAATTTAAAAACAGCAATAGAAAGCGCCTGTAATCTTGTTTCTCTCCATGGAAGAATAGCAATTATTTCTTTTCACTCTCTTGAAGACAGAATTGTAAAAACATATTTTAAAGAATTGGTTAATAATAAAGAATTTAAATATGTTAATAAGAAAGTAATAATTCCAAAATGAAACGAAATTAAACAAAATAAAAGAAGTCGTTCTGCTAAATTACGTATCATCGAAAAAATAATTTAAAAAAACAATTAAACATAATTTTATGACAGTAAATAGCTTTTATTATCAAAAACCAAGTTCAACAACATTACTTCCTAATTTAAATATTAAGAAAGTAAAAAGGGTCGGTAAGAGTTATTTATCTAGTGAAAACAAAAGTGCTTTTGTTTCAAGCGTTTGATTGTTTTTAGTTGGCATCCTAGTTATTGTAGGTACTGTTTTTATTTGTTCTCAATCAATGAACGGTGATTTGGATTATCGTATTACTGAAGCCAAAGGTAAACTAAAAGCTTTAGAAATTGAAAATGCTGAATTAAAAACAAATTTAGTTAAAAATATTTCTCCTGAACATATTGCTAAATGAGCTAAAGAAAATAATTTTGTCAAAAATAACAATTTTTCACATTACAGTATAGACCAAGTTAAAACTTTATCTCTAAATACAAATAACTAATATTTTTAACTATTTTTATGAAAAAATATAAAAACTGATCTACCGATAGTTTAATTAATAAAAATCATACAAAAATATTGCAAATTGGTTTTGCAATAATTTTTGTATCAATGTTTATTTTTCTATTAAGGTTGCAAGTTTTACATGAGGAAAGTATATCTGAAGCAAGTAATAAAAGCGATGATATTCAATACACAACTAATGCTCAAAGAGGGAATATATATTTTACTGATAAATCGGGATCATTAATTCCAGTAGCTATTAACAAATCATACAAAACAATTGCTGTTGATCCTAAAACACTACAACGCGATAATGAAGTAGAAATTGCTGCTAAATTATTATCTCCAATTGTTAATATTTCAGAACAAGATCTATTAAAGATTTTTAATAAAAAAGAATCGCAATATGAGGTTTTAGTTAAAAAAACTGATAACGAAGAACTAATTAAACAAGTTGAAAATATTAGGGTTAAAGATGGTGAAGGCTTTAAAATAATAAAAGGAATTACTATTCAGGAAGAATTTGAACGTTATTATCCTTTTAAAGATTTGGCTTGTCATACTATTGGCTTTGTTGCCAACAATGAAGATGTTGAAAAAAAGATAGGTGTTTATGGAATTGAAAAGTACTATAACGATATACTTGATGGCAGTGAAGGTGTTTTTCATGGATACAAAGATGCGGCTGGACGTTTAATTAGATCTTTAGCTTCTCAAGAAGAATTGCCAATTAATGGTGATTCATTAATTACAACTATTGATAAAAATATTCAATATCAAGCTGAAGAGACAATAAAAAATTTAGTAGAATCTCGTAAAGCTTCTTCTGGTTCTGTATTAGTTATGGATGTTGTGTCAGGGAAAATGCTAGCCATTGCTAATTATCCTAGCTTTGATCTTAATAGATTTTTTGATGTTAAAGATTATTCTATTTATCGTAATATATCTATAGAATCACCAGTTGAAATGGGTTCGGTTCTTAAGGTAATAACTATGTCAGCTGGTGTTGATACAGAATCAATAACACCAGATACAACTTACTATGATAAAGGTTATGTCACTCTTAATAGGCGTACTATTAAAAACTTTAGAGATGAAGTTTATGGTACAGCAACAATGACTAAAGTTTTAGAGAAATCAATTAATACTGGTGCCGTATTTGCTGAACAACAAACTGGCCATAAAATATTTTATGACTATTTAAAGCGTTTTAAATTTAATGAAGTAACTGGAATAGATTTACCATCCGAAGGCAAAGGTGATTTAAGGAATTTAGAAAAGAAGGATAAAAAAGATGTTGATTTTGCTGTTGCTAGCTATGGTCATGGTATTTTAACCACTCCATTATCTGTATTACGTAGTTATGCAACTATTGCTAGCGGTGGTTATTTAGTTAATCCGTATTTAGTTGAAACAATTAAAAGCTCAGATGGTGATTATTCTGGAGCTAACAAACAAGAAATATCACCAGAAAGAATTATTAAAAAAGAAACAGCTAAAACTATTACCGATATGATGGTTAGTGTTGTTGAACATGGATATGGATCAAATGCAAAAATTAAAGGTTATACCATTGCTGGTAAAACCGGTACGGCTGATATTGCAGTTGAAGGTAAATATACCGATGACACTATTCAATCTTTTTCTGGATTTTTTCCAGCCTATAAACCAAAAGTTGCAATGCTAGTTATGCTAACAAAACCAGCCATTGGTGCTGCTGCTAGTACTAGTGTTACTTATGGTTTTCAAGATATGGCTAAATTTATTATTGATTATTACAACATTCCGCCAGACGAAGTTATAAATTAAAAAAACATTATGAATTGAAAAGCTAATATTTTAAAAATACTATCAACTATTATCGCTAAAATTATTATTTGGAAATACAAGCCAATTGTTATTGCTATTACTGGTAATGTTGGTAAATCTTCAACTAAAGAGGCTGTAGCTAAAGTAGTTGCTAGTAAATACAATATTCGCTATAACGAATTAAATTATAACAATGAATTTGGTATAACTTTGACAATTATTGGTGTTGATCAAAGTGGAAGTTCGAGCAAAGTCGTTTGATTTAAACATTTATTAAAAGGTTTAAAACTTATACTTTTTAGAGATAAAAATTATCCTGAAGCACTTGTTTTAGAATATGGTGCTGATCGACCAAATGATATTAAAAGATTGTGTAGTATTGCTCATCCCGATGTTGCTATTGTTACTAATATTGGCGATATTCCAGTTCATGTTGAGTTTTTTAAAGATATTGAATCTGTTTATACTGAAAAATCAAATATTGTAAAAATGATGAAAAAAACAGGGAGCGCTATTCTTAATTATGACAATGAAAAAATATATGATTTTCGTAAATATACTCAAGGCAAAATTATTTCATATGGATTTGATAATGATGCTGATGTTCACATCAGTAGCTATAAAATTGAAACAGAAGATGAGCTAATTGATTCAAAGATGTATATACGGTTTGAGTATAAAAATCATTTTGCTCCGTTTGAAATTAAAGGTGTATTAGGTAAGGGTTTTGCTTATGCTTTCATGTGTGCTATTTCTGCTGGTGTAGCGCTTGATATTAACTTATTGGATAGTTTACACGCATTAGAGGATTATCAGCTGTTACCAGGGCGTTTAAACCTCATAAACGGCATTAAAAATAGCTATATCTTTAATGACTGCTATAACGCCTCTCCTTTAGCTGTTAAAAATTCTTTAGAGCTGCTAAATGAGTTTAAGGATAATCGCAAGATTTTTGTGTTTGGTGATATGAAAGAATTAGGGAATTTTACTGAAA
>CAZDQI010000035.1:0-5904 GCA_964507765.1 uncultured Candidatus Saccharibacteria bacterium | reverse complement strand
TTTTCTTTACTAGCTCTTGTTGGCTTAGTAATTCTTCTTGTTTTTTCTTCAAAAAGAGCAGCTCTAATTAAATTTTTTAATTTTTCAATTACTAATTCTCTGTTTTTAAATTGCTCTCTATACTCTTCAGATTCTAAAACAAGAAAACCGTCTTTATTAATTTTGTTTTTCAAAAATTTTTTAATTTTATTCTTTTGAAATTCTGAAAAAATAAAAGAATTATCAATATTTCATTTTAATTGAACTTTTGACGAAACTTTATTTACATTCTGTCCACCACTGCCAGAAGATCTAACAAAATTTAATTCTATTTCATCATCAATCATTAATTTTAATATATTAATTTTTATTAAATATATTATACCATAAAATATTTAAAACACTTAATTTAAAATAGTATCTTAATTAGTATTAGTTTCTTCAACTTCTACTTCTAATATTTCAGGAGTCGTTGTTGTAGTGATTTCATTATCAAAATCACTAATTTCTGGTTTTTTCAAATATCTATTGTTGTAATAGTAACGAAGTATTTCATCAACTAAAGGAATGGTAACAACTGATCCTTCTGGTGGTTCTTCTAATAAAACTAAAATTGATACTTCTGGATCTGTATATGGAGCAACACCAGCAAAAATAGCATTAGTTTTAGTATTTCCTTGAATTTGAGCTGAACCGGTTTTTCCAGCAACTTCAAAAGGAATAGTTTTCATTAATTGACCTGAACCAATCGTAATAACCTTACGCATACCATCTAAAACAATATCTAGTTTGTCTTGTGAAACATTAACATTTTTAATAACTTTTGCTTTTTGTTCGAAAACAGTTTTATCATTTTCATCTAAAATCTCAGATACAACATATGGTTGCATAATCTTACCATTATTAGCAATTGAATTGATATAGTATAATATTTGTAATGGAGTTAATAACAAATCTCCTTGTCCAATAGCTACGTTATAGGTGTCACCTAAAAGTCATAAAGGGTTATTAGGATTAACTCTTTTTTTATACTCTGGATCAGGCAAATTACCATCTTTTTCACCATCTAAATCAATCCCTAAACTTGAGCCTAAATGAAATAATTCTCAATATTTTTTCAAACGAGTAATACCAAGTCCAGGAATATCTTTTCAGCCACCACCTAATGCATAAAAATATATATTACAAGAATGCGCAATAGCAGTTCGCATATTTATTCAACCGTGATTTTTTCAATCTTTAAAAACAGCTGGTTTATCTGGATTGTATTTATTTGGAATAATGATAGCATCAACGTCTTTAATTTCTAATTCAGGATCAATTAATTTCTCCATTAAAGCACCAATAGCAACTAAAGGCTTAATAGTTGACCCAGGAGAATACAAACCAGAAATAGCTCGGTTAATAAAAGGATTGTATTTATTATTTAATGTTTTCTGAATTACATTTACAGGTGAACCACTAGAAAAAGCTTCAGCATCAATGCTTGGAAAACTAACCATGGCTAAAATTTCACCAGTTTTGGGATTACTCATTAAGGCTGTTCCCTTTTTTAATCCTAATTTATTAATAGTACGAGCTAAAGCGTCATAAACAAATTGCTGTAAATCTTTATCAAGAGTTGTAATTAAACGATCACCTGGCTTTGGTTTTAAAACACCTAATTCAGGGTTAATTTGAGACATAGCATCAACTTCCATCATTTCTTTACCAGATGAACCATGTAAATAATTTTCATATTTTGATTCTAAGCCATATTTACCAATAATATCAGCTATAGGATATTGTGGATATCTTTCAATGTCTTTATCATTCATATGGCCAGTATAACCAACAACATGAGTAAAGGCTTCAGCATCAGCATAAGAGCGAGTATAGTCTTCAATAATGTAAAAACCAAAACGATTGCTTTCTTTAATATCAGATTCAAATAATCTAGCCATATCACTAGTTACATTGGTTTTAATCAAAATTGGCTCATAAGAATATTCATTTATCTGTTTAATAATTTTATTTAAATCATCTTTAGATATTTCAAAAACAGATGAAATATATGATATAACATGATTAATATCACCATCTTTTTTTTCAAAAAAATCACGAGGTACTAAAATTAAACTTAAAGATGTTGTATTGGCGACAATAGCTTTGTGATAACGATCGTAGATAACTCCTCTTGGAGCTTTAATTAAAATATATCGAGTACGATTATTCTCAGATATTAAATAATTTTCTTCACCTTTAATAATATTTAAATAAAAAACTCTACCAAATAATATTATTATACAAATACAGGAGAATATAAAAAATTTCAGAACATTTAATTCTGATATTGGTGTTTCTAACTTTTGAAAATCATCATTATATAATTTAGCTTTTTTATCAACTAAAATTTCTTCAAATGATAAACTATTAAATTTTTTGGAATTTTTTCTCATTGTTTTTGTTTTTGATTTTAAAGATAAAAATAAACAACAAAATTGTTTCAATTAAATAAATTAAAAAATTGTAATTTTGTTTTTTATAAAAAGAAATTTCAATTATAAATCAAGTGATATAATAAATAGAAATTAAAATTGATGATACAACAATTTGTGACATTTTAGTTGTATAATCAAAGGTTTTTGATAACAATAAAATTAAAACAAATAAGCTAATAAAAATTACTGAATTTATTGGAAAAACAGAGACAATAAAACTATCAAGAATGATACCACCAATTATTCAAAATCATATGCTTTGACTAAAACCCAACCCAAAAGAAAACATTAAACAACTAATTAAAATTAAATTAGGTCGAAAATATATCGGTAAATGAGGCAAAATTAAAATAGTTAATAAAACAATAAAAACATATGATATTAATGCTGTTATTTTTGATATCTGCATATTAAGGATAATTAGTAATTACAAAAACATTACGTAATTTTGATGGTTCAAAAAATAAATCAACTAAAATATTTTTTTGACCAGTTAAAGGCATATGTTTTACAGACTTAACTTTACCAACTAATAAACCAGCAATATATTCTTTGTTTTCACTTGAAGTAACAAAAATATCATCATCTTTAAAAACACTATTATCAGAATAAAACTTCAAAGACAAAGAGCCGTTACTGTCTTTTTTTAACAAAGCCAGAAAATTGTTTTCTAAACTAATAACACTTAAGTTAGTATTAATACTATGAATTGATTCTACTTTAGAATAATTTCTAAAAACTTCAATAACGCGCCCAACTAAAACATTCTCAGGAATAATAATATTCATACCAACTTTAATATTATCATTTAAACCACGATTGATAATAAAAACACTATCATTACCATTAATATCAGCTACTAATACTTTAGCTGGTAAAATATTAAATTTATTCAAATCAGAATTTAATATTTTATGAAGTTTTTCATTTTCATTTTCTAAAACATTAATTTTACCCAAATTTTGATCAAAAGACTGTTCTCTTTCTTTTAAACGATAATAATCATTACGAATTTTATTGAAATTAAATAAATCACCTAAAAATCTAATGAAAAAACCTGTTTTTTCTTGGGCTGGCTGAGTAACAGCAATAGCTTCAGTAGTAACAAAACGTAAATTACTGTGAAAAAAAGTAATTAAAATTGCTCAAATAAAAACTAATAAGATTAATTTTGATAAATTGAATTTTCTTTTTTTATTAGAGTAATTAAGCATTATAGGTGTTTTAGTTATTTGTTATAGTTGATAAGAGATACGCTTTCATGCCTTCAAAATTTTCAAGAATTATACCTTCACCACGGACAACCGTATTAATAGGATCATCAGCAATATTAACTTCTAAACCAGTTGATGATTCAATTAATTTATCAATACCTTTTAATAAACTTGTACCGCCAGTTAATAAAATTCCATGATTCATAATATCAGGAATTAATTCAGGTGGTGCTGTTTCGATTGTATTTTTAACAGTTTGAACAATTGTATCTAATGACTCTGATAAAGCTTCTCTAACTTCTTTGTCAGTAATTTTAATTTCTTTTGGTAGACCTTTGGTTAAATCTCTACCTTGAATAATTAAATAATTATTACTGGCTGATGTATTAGATACAGCACTACCAATACCAATTTTAATTTTTTCAGCAGTTTGATCACCAATAGCTAATTTAAAATTATCTTTAATGTAGCGAATAATATCTTCATTTAATTTGTCTCCCGCAATACGAATATTTTGAGAAACAACAACTCCGCCTAAAGATATAACAGCGACTTCAGTAATACCACCACCAATATCAACAATTAAATGCCCTTTTGGCTCTTTAAGCAATAGTCCACTTCCAATAGCAATAGCTAATGATTTTTCAATTAAAAAAACTTCTTTAACACCAGCATTATGAAATACATCTTCAACCGCTTTTTTCTCAACTTCAGTACAATTAGAAGGAACACCAACAACAGCTCTTTTAATAAATCAGAATTTTCCACCTTTTCCATCATCTTTAATTTTTTGAAGAATAAAGCCAATCATTTTTTCAGCAACTTCAAAATCAGAAATAACACCATTAACTAATGGTTTGGTAGCAGTAATATGTTGTGGTGTTTTTCCAATCATAGCTGATGCTTCTTTACCAATAGCAACAATTTGATCTGTTTTATTATTAACAGCAACAACAGATGGTTCATTTAAAACAATTCCTTTGTTTTTTAAATAAACTGATATTTTACTTGTACCTAAATCAAAACCAACTTCTTGGGTTAAGCTATTTGATTTAAATATTTTTTCAAAAAAATTATTCATAAGATTAGATTAAATATATTAATATATAAAATAGAACAAAATATCTTTTATGGTAACAAATATGATAATAATAAACAGAAATGTAAGACCAATACCAATAGAATAATTCTCAAATTTTTGACTAAACTTACGACGCGATATTTTTTCGATAATAAGCATTAATATCCGTCCACCATCTAATCCTGGTATAGGTAGTAAATTAACAATTGCTAAATTGATTGAGAATGAGGCTAAAAAGGCAATTAAATACGGCATTCCCATTTTGGCAACATTAGAGGTGATAACTGCAATACCAACTGGACCAGCAACATCATGCGTTTCTGATTTAAGATTGAAAATTGATGAAAAGACATTGCCAATAGTAGCAAAAAACATTTTAAAAGTTCTTTGAATAACCTTAAAAGCTTCAACAAAATTATGACCAAAAGGATAAGAATAATATACAGCAGGAGACAAACCAATACCTATTGGGCCATCATTTTCACCATATTCAGTTCGCGGCATAACACTTATTACTTCTTGTTTTCCTTTTCTTTCAGTTAATAAATGTATTTCCCTACCTTTATTATTTCTAACAAAATATTCAAAATTACTTAATTCATTAATCCCATTTAAATCAGCTGGTGAATTACCATAATCAAGAATTTTATCATTTAGTTTTAACCCGGCTTCAATGGCAGGAGAATCTTTACTAATATAGCTAATACTAATTTCTTCTTTTTGAATTATTGCATTTTTATTTAATTGAGTATAAATATCATCAAAATTACCAATTAATGGTAGCCCAATTAATAATAAAACGGATAAAATAACATAACCAAGTAATAAATTATTAAAAACACCAGCGAGCAATATAACAATCTTTTGTCAAAGTTTTTTAGAAGCAAAACTGTTTGGATCATTTTGATTTGAACCATCTTCACCATATAATTTAACAAAACCACCAAGAGGTATTCAATTTAAAGAATAAGTTGTTAATTTCCCTTTTTTCTTAAAAAAAGCTGGTGGAAAACCAATACCAAATTCTTCAACTTTAACTTTAAATAAAACACTAAAAAAGAAGTGGCCTAATTCATGGACTAAAACTAAAATACCTAGTATAATAATAAAATATAACATATCAAATTTTTAAATATTGTTTTTAAATTTC
>CAZDQI010000034.1:0-6256 GCA_964507765.1 uncultured Candidatus Saccharibacteria bacterium | reverse complement strand
AATGTAAAACCTTTCTTATTTTTCATATATATGATTTAATATTTTTTAAAATTTAATAAATAAAAATTGTCGACTATTTTTATTTTATTTACACATATAGTTTAAAAAATTTTTCAAAAAAAGTCAAGCATTTTAAACATTTTTATTCAAATTCTTGTTTTAATTTTTTAAACAATTCTTCTGTTGTTTTAGATAATTTCTGAGGTGTGTCAATTTTTATAGTTAACATTAAATCACCAAAGTAATTTTGATTTAATTTTTTAAAACCTTTGTTTCTAATTTTGAGAACCGTATTGTTCTCTATACCTTTAGGAATATCAACAACTAGTTTTTTATCATCAATATTTTGTATTTCTTTTTTCGTACCTAAAGCAGCTTCTGGAAAATTAATATGAAGGTTGAAATACAAGTCATCCCCTTCACGTCAAAAATTTTTATCTTTTTTGACTAATACCTGAACATACAAATTACCTTCTGGGTATTTATTACTTTTAGTATTTCCATAACCTTTTAATTCTAAAACATCGCCATTTCTAATACCTACAGGAATATTAATTGTTTCTTTTTTAGTTTCTTGTATATACCCCTTACCTTTACAATGATTGCATTTTTTATCAGGAATTTTACCTTCACCATTACATTCTTGACAAACAACTTTTTCACTGATAGTACCAAATAGAGGTATATTTCTTTTTCTTTCAACAAAGCCTTTACCATTACAATTTTTGCAAGTATTAAGCTTAGCATCAGCTGGATAACCTTTACCATTACATTTATCACATAAAACGATATGCTGATATTTTATTTCTTTTTTAACTCCAACAAAAGATTCTTTTAAAGAAATTTCAACTTGAATTTCAATATCTTCGTTAGGATTTGATTTTCTGGTATTTGACCTTTGTCCAAAAGAAGAATTAAAAAAAGAATCAAATATACTATCAAACCCAGAAAAAGAAGAAAAATCAGAAGCATTACCAAAATTAACATTGCCTCAATTAAAATTATTGCCACCAGCTCCGCCGGAACCAAACTTACGCATATTATCGTATTGCTGTCTTTTATCAGAATTAGATAATGTTTGAAAAGCTTCGTTTATTTCTTTAAATTTTTTCTCATCTCCACTAGGGCGATCAGGATGATATTTAAAAGCAAGATTATGAAAAGCTTGCTTTATTTGTTCAATAGTTGCATCTTCATTAACACCAAGAATTTTGTAATAATCTTTTGACATAAAAATATATTTAAATAATTAACTTTCTAGAATTTCATTAATTACATTGTTAAACATTTTTTAACAGCTGGTTTTTCTTCGAATTTGAAGAATTTAAGCCAAATTAAAATATTCATTACAACACAGCTAAGATAATAAATTAATATTCGAGAAATAAAATAGAAAAAACCAACAAGGCTAAATACAAATCAAATAAAAATACCAAAAACTAATAGTTTTATCCCTTGAGAGGTTTTGTTGAAATAATCAACAAGAATTTGACTTAATTTGGCTTTACTATCAAATCCATTTTTAAACATAGATTGCACATTGTCAGTGATAAGTTTTTCACTAGATAATCCTAAAAATGAATATTGTTTTTGTAAGTTAGATATAATAGCATTATTATTTACAAAATCACTAACACTATCCTCAAATGATTTATTTAAACTTGAATTAGGTTTAAAATCTGTTCATGTATCTATCCCTATTTTAACAAAATTATCTAAATTCATATCTTTTATAGTTTTGTTATCAATTTTAACAAAACTGAAAAATATAATAGCTAGAAAAAGAATAATAACAGATATAAACTGGTGATGAAACCCACTTCTAAAAACAGTTTTTCAATTAAATTTTAGAAATATTTCATCTGATTTTCGGTATCTAGTTGATGTAAAATATAAATAGACATAAACAAAGACAAGTAGAATGTAGAAATAGATATTAGTTAATGGTAATACATCAAAAAATATAATTAACGGACAAGCAATATAGATTAAAATTCATCATTCAAGCAAATATATATTTAATTGAAATAATGTTAATGCAAGAAAAATCATACTTAAAGCAAAGAATAATATTAACATTAATTGATTTGAAATATTTAAATATTTGCTAACAATAATATTCTTTAAAATAGAAGAGAAAATTAAAACAAAAGCACAACTCAAAAAAGCTAATATGTTTTGTTTTAAAAATACACCTCTAAACAATGGTTTATCAATCTTTAAACTGCGCATATCATTAAGAACGGTATTATCTTTATTGCGTTTAAAAAATTTATTTAAAAAGTTAATCATGTATTTTGAATTTAATTATACTTTGATTGTATCAAAATATTAATTAATGGTCAATTGCCAATCTTGAAATCTTCGCTAAGAAAAACTTAGCGAAGATTTATTCTATTTCTCTTCAAAATTTGCATCTTGAACATTGTCATTTCCATCGGATTTTTTATCCTCTTCTGGCTTAGGATTGGTATTTGCATTTTGATCTTGATAGATATGTTTACCAATTTCAGATAAAGTTTGAGATAAATCTTCAATACCTTTCTTTAGTAAGTCGGTATTTTCACTAACGGTAACTTCCTCAACTTTTTTAGCTAAAATATCTTTAACAACTTTAACTTTATCATTAATTTTTGTTTTTAAATCTTCTGGTATTTTATCTTGATTGTCTTTCAAGCTTGTTTCTGATTGATAAACTAAGCTCTCAGCTTGATTACGTAAATCAATAAATTCTTTTTGTTTTTTATCAGTTTCAGCAAATTTTGAAGCTTCTTCTTTCATTCTTTCAATTTCATCTTTAGAAAGATCAGTACTAGCTTCAATCTTAACTGATTGAGATTTATTAGTAGCTTTATCTTTAGCAGTAACATTTAAAATACCATTCTTGTCGATATCAAAAGTAACTTCAACTTGAGGAATGCCGCGAGGTGCAGGTGGAATGCCATCAAGAATAAAGCGAGCTAAGGTTTTGTTATCATTAGCCATTGGTCTTTCCCCCTGTAAGACGTGAACATCAACGGCTGGTTGATTATCGGATGCAGTTGAAAATGTTTCTGTTTTAGATGTTGGTATATATGTATTTTTAGGAATCATTGGGGTAGCAACACCACCTAATGTTTCAATAGATAATGTTAATGGTGTAACATCAAGTAATAGCAAATCTTTAACATCACCTTGAAGTGAACCAGCGACAATTGCCGCACCCATAGCAACAACCTCGTCTGGATTAATATCTTTTTTAGGTTCTTTTTTGAAATAGTCTTTAATTCTTTCTTGAATAGCTGGAATACGAGTGGTACCACCAACTAAAATTACATCTGAAATATCGTCAACACCTAAGTTAGCTTCCTTTAAAGTTGTTTCGGTTTTTTCAATTGAGCGATCAATTAAATCTTTGGTTAATTCATTAAATTTAGAACGAGTAATCTTCATATCTAAATGTTTTGGACCATCAGCAGTAGAAGTAATGAATGGCAAATTAACTTCTGTTTCAGAAACATTAGATAATTCTTTTTTAGCCTTTTCAGCTGAATCTTTGATTCTTTGAAGAGCTAATTTATCTTCTTTCAAATCAATACCTGATTCTTTTTTATACTCAGCTAAAATATGATTAATAAGTCTTTGGTCAAAATCATCGCCACCAAGATGGGTATCACCACCAGTACCAACAACATTGATGTTTTCACCAAAACTATCACCGCTAGCACTAACAACTTCGATAATAGAAACATCTAATGTACCACCACCAAAGTCATAAACTAAAATCTTTGATTGTTGATGTTTGTTAAAACCATAAACAACAGCAGCTGCGGTTGGTTCATTTAAAATACGAGAGACTTTAAGTCCAGCTATTTCACCAGCATTTTTAGTTGCTTGACGTTGTGAATCGTTGAAATAGGCTGGAACAGTAATAATAGCTTCGCTAACTGTTTCACCAACTTTAGCTTCAGCATCAGCTTTAATTTTTTGTAAAACCATAGCTGATATTTCTTCTGGTTTTAATCATTTTTCTCCTAATTTTACTTCTACACCACCATTACTTGACTCACGTGTTTCATATGGAAGTGTTTTAATGTCTTCTTGAACTTCTTTGTCGCTATAACGACAACCAATAAAGCGTTTAACTGAAAATATTGTATTTTGTGGATTGGTAATAGCTTGTCTTCTGGCTAATGTACCAACTAATCTTTCTTTGTTTTTTGATAAGGCAACGACAGAAGGAATGGTTCTTTCACCTTCTTGACTTTCTAATATTTGAGGTTGGCCATTTTTAAATACAGCCACTTCTGAAAATGTTGTACCTAGATCAATACCAATAACTTTTCCCATAATATATTGTTTAATTTATTTATTAATTTTTTGAGTTTATTATAACCTTTACTTTTGCTGGACGTAAAATAGAATCATTTAATTTATACCCTTTTTGAATTTCTTCGATAATTAAATTATTTTCTTTTTTATCATCTTTTATTGTTTCAATTGCTTCATGTAAATTAGGATCAAATTTAGTATTAATGCTTTCAAAAGGAATGCAATTGTGTTTTTTAAGAAAAGAATTTAATTGATCATAAACTAAATTAATTCCTTTTGTATAATCATTGTCTTTATCTAAATTTTTAATTACTATTTCAAAATTATCAATAATATCTAATATTTCTAAAAGGATGCCTTTTTCATTTTGATTTACCATCTTAGAAATTCTTTCTTGTTCTGATGATTGATAATTTAATAAATTAGCTCTTTCTGTTTGTCACCCTTTAAGATATTCATCAGCTTGTTTTTTAAGGGTTTCAACTAAAGAATCATCTATTTTTTGTTTTTCTTCTTTTTTGTCGTCCATAAAATTAGTTTAATGAATTAATTAATTTACTAAATAGATTAAAATGCTTTTCATAATGAGTAACTTTAGGTGTGATAATAGCAATAAGCAGCTTATCTTTATCTGATTTAGTACCAATAAAAGCTAAATGAGGATTGTTAAAAATTGGATTGTTTTTACCAATATATACATTTATTTGCTTGTTAAATAAAATTGATTTTAGTTTTATAGCTTGATCATCAATATTATCAATAATATTAGATATTTGATTTAAATCTTGGATATTATTAACAATCTTATCATTGAGTAAAAAACTAATACCTTTTTTATATATTTTATTGTTTTTTCAATCAAAAACAAAACTCATTGATTGTGTTTGCTTTGAAAGGTCTTGAGCAAATTCGTTGTAATCATTTGGAAGATCTAATAAGTCGGCATTAATCCAGATATTGCTTAAGAAATCATTTATTAATATTTCTCAACCAATATCACTTAATATTCTTCCAGCTGATGTATGGGGTTGTTCAAGATATTCCATTTGGCATAGTTCAAATAATTCATGTCTGATTGTGGCCGGACTAAAATCTAAATTATATTTTTCTTTAATCCTGACTGATGCTACTGGCTCAAAGCTTTCAATTTGTTCTTTAGCTAGATAATATAGTATTTGTTTTTGTCGAGGAGAAAGTTTTTGTTTCATAATACTTACATATTAACAAATTAGCACTCCTTTGTCAAGAGTGCTAATTAATTTATTTGGTTTTAGAATATTTTTTTGATTTTATATCTCAATTCTTTATGAGGAGTTTTAACAACAGCCTCGTCACCTACCATGCGATTGGCTATAGCCATACCTAATGGTGAGTCTTGTGATATTTTACCAGCAATTGGATCTGATTCAGTAGAACTAACCAATTCAATTACTTTAGTATTATGATTAGAATTATTAACTTGAACTATCTCTATTTTGGAACCAAGTCCAACAATATTTTTATTATGAGTTGAATCAACTAAAATAGCTTTTTTAATTTTGTCTTCAACATCTTGAATTCTAGTTTCAACAAAAGTCTGTCTCTCACGAGCAGTAGAGTATTCAGCATTTTCAGAAAGGTCTCCAAAAGATTTAGCAACTTTTATTGTTTCAATAACTTCCGTTCTTTCTTTTTTAAGTTCAGTTAATTCTTTTTTTAATTCTTCTAAACCTTTTTGTGTTATTTCGTATTTGTTCATCGGAACATTTATTATTATATGAGTTAATTAATTTAGTGCGACAATTATTTTTTTAAAAAAGGTAAACAAACTATTTTATAAAATAGTTTGTTAATTCAACAATAGGTATAATAATAGGAAACTTTTCAAAAAATGTCAAGTCATTTTTTCCTATTTTGAAAGTAAAGACATTATATCATACTTTATTGTATTTGTCAATATATTGAC
>CAZDQI010000033.1:757-6294 GCA_964507765.1 uncultured Candidatus Saccharibacteria bacterium | reverse complement strand
AGCTACTATTTATGTTAAAAATCTTAAAGGTGGAATTTCAGCTGATACTACTGTTGGCCGTATAATTTTTAATGATTTATTGCCTGAAGATTTTCCATTCCAAAATTTAAATATTGGCGATGCTCAAATGAGACAAATTGTTAATAAATTAATTTATGATTATGGTTTTGAAATAGCCACTGATATATTAGATGATATTAAAAATATTGGTTTCAGATATTCTGGCTTTTCTGGTATTTCTTGAGGTATTACTGACTTAGTTGAACCAAAAGAAAAAGATGATATTATTAAAAAAGCATTGGATAGTAATCAATTAATCAATGAACAATACGAAGAAGGTTTATTAAGTGACCGTGAAAAGAAAGAAAAATTGTTAATCTTATGAGAAGGTGTTAAAAAAGAAATTAATAAAACAGTTCAAGCTAATTTTTCAGATGAAAGTCCAATCTCTCTTTGTATTAATTCCAAAGCTAGAGGTTCATGAGATTTAGCTAATCAAATGTTAGGTATTAAAGGTTTAATCTATAACGCATCAGGTCAAATTATTGAATCTCCAATTCTTTCATCCTATAAAACTGGTTATTCACCATTAGACTACTTTAACGTTACTCCTGGTGCACGTAAAGGTTTAGTTGATACTGCTTTACGTACATCTAGTGCTGGTTATTTAACCCGTCGTTTAGTTGATGTTAGTCAAGATGTAGTTGTTTTAAATGATGATTGTGGTGATGATCGTGGTATTGAAATTAAAAGAAATACTGGTGAAGATTTAACTCAACCTTTTTCAAAAAGAATTGCTGGTCGTGTTTTAGCTAAAGATGTTGTTTTTAGTGACGGCAATAAAATTAAGAAAAACACATTAATTTCCAGAGCTATTTCTGAACAAATAGAACAAGATGAAAAAGTTGAAAATGTTCAAGTTTTTTCACCATTAACATGTTTAAACACTTCTGGTATTTGTAAAAAATGCTATGGTGCTGATTTAGCTAATTGAAACATGGTTGAAAAAGGAGAGGCAGTTGGTGTTATTGCTGCTCAATCTATTGGTGAACCAGGCACGCAGCTTACTTTAAAGAGTTTCCACAGTGGTGGTGTTGCTGGTGCAGCTGATATTACTACTACTGGTCTTCCATATATTGAATTATTGATTGAATGTCGTAATCCTAAAAATGAAGCATTAATTTCCGAAGTTTCTGGTGTTGTTAACGACATTATTGTTAGTCCAAACAAAGAAACTGAAATTAAGATTATAATCAAAGAAAAAATCAAAAACCCTAAGTATAAAAAGGGAAGTCGTAGAACAAAAATTCAACAATTTATTCAACCAGGAGAAGTTTATACATACTTAATTCCTGTTGATGAAAATATTCTTGTTAGCAAAGGTGATAAAATTGAAGTTGGTCAAATCTTAACTTCTGGTATAGCTAATCTTAGAAAATTATTTAAGCTTGCGGGTATAAAAGCCACCCAAGACTATATTAAAAAAGAATGTGGTAGAGTTTATCAACTTGCTGGTAGTGAAATTCATGATAAGCATTTTGAAATTATTATTAGAAAAATGTTTTCTCAATTATTAATTGTTAATAGTGGTGATTCTGAATTTATCACTGGTGAAATAACAACCATTCGTAATTTTATTGAAACCAATTACAATTTAATAAAAAATAATAAACAACCAGCTAAAGCTGTCTCAGTAATTAGAGGTATTACTCGTGTAGCTCTAAATTCTGATAGCTTCTTATCTGCTGCTTCATTCCAAGAAACATCACAAATTCTTGTGAAATCATCAATTGAAGCTAGAATTGATAAGCTTGAAAGTTTGAAAGCTAATATTATTATTAGTCGACTTATTCCAGCTGGTACTGGTTTTCGTCGAGTTAATAGTTAGCTAACAAAAAAATATGAAAAAGTTAACTGATTTTAAAACCCCAATATTTTTAGATTATGCTTCAACTACTCCAGTTGATCCATTGGTTTTAAAATCCATGTATCCAATTCTTGAAAAATATTATGCTAATACTATGTCAATTCATAATCTTGGTCAAGAATCAAAAGATATGTTAGAAAGAGCTAGAGAGGGATTCGCTAAATTATTAAAAGTTAATTCTGGTGAAATTGTTTTTACTAGCTGTGCTAGTGAATCTAATAATTTAGTTATCAAGGGTATAGCTTATGCCTATAAAAATCAAGGTAAACACATTATTGTTTCAAGTATTGAGCATCCTTGTATTTTACAAAGTGCTAAATGATTAGAAAGCAAAGGATATAGAGTTGATTATCTTTCAGTTGATGAAAATGGTATTATTAATCTAGAAGAATTAAAAAATTTAATTAACGATGAAACAGTTTTAGTTTCTATTATGCATGTTAATAATGAAATAGGAGCTATTGAGCCAATAGAAAAAGTTGGAGAAATAATTAAAAATATAAAAGAAGATAGATTAAGTAGAAAAGTAGAAACACCTTTGCTTTTTCATTCAGATGCTTCCCAAAGCTTTGGTAGAATCAATTTAAATGTTAATAAAGCTGGATGTGATTTATTAACTTTAAGTTCTCATAAAATTTATGGTCCTAAAGGAGCAGGCCTAGTCTACATTAAAAAAGGTGTAAAAATTTCACCATTAATTCATGGTGGTGGTCAAGAATTTGGTTTCCGCTCTGGAACAATCAATACACCTGCTATCTTTGGCTTTTGAAAAGCAGCTGAAATAGCGGTTAAAAGACAAAAACAAGATTTTGACCGAGCTTTAAAACTAAAAACCAAAATTATTAAAACCATACAATCAAAAATTAAAAATTTTAGATTAAATGGTGATATTAATTCTCAAGTACCTCAAATTATGAGTCTTCGTTTTGATTTTATTGAAGGGGAGTCATTAGTTTATTTACTTGATATGAATAATATTTGTGTTTCATCTGCTTCTGCTTGCGCTAGTTTATCATTATCACCAAGTCATGTTTTAATGGCTATGGGTCTAAAACACGAGCAAGCTCACGGAACAATTAGAATTTCAATTGGCCGATTTACTAAAAAAGAAGAAATAGATTATTTCCTTAAAGTCATACCTGAAATAATTGAAAAATTAAGAAATATATCTCCTTTTAAATAAAATATGTTATGTCCTATTCTAAAAAAGTAATTCAGATTTTTCAAAATCCTGAAAATTATGGAAAAATTAAAAACCCAGATGGTGTTGGTAAAGCTGGTAATATTGTATGCGGTGATGTCATGGCTATATATATTAAAGTATCAAAAAATGCTTTAAACCAAGACATTATCTCTGATATTAAATTTGAAACATTTGGTTGTGTTGCTGCAATTGCTAGCTCGTCTTCAATTACTATTTTAGCCAAAGGAAAAACATTAACTAATGCTTTAAAGATTGGCAAAGCCAATGTAATAAAAGATATTGGTGGTTTACCACCAGTTAAAGTCCATTGTTCATTACTTTCAGTTGATGCTTTATTTGAAGCTATTTATGACTATTATTCAAAGCATGATAAAAGTAAAATTACAAAAGAAATGGAAAAAAAGCACGAATACATTAAAAAAGAAGAAGAAGAAATAAAAGAGCGTTATTCTGAATGAGTTAACGATGAAAATAAAAATTTAATAAACCATTAAAAATATATTATGTGAATATATATTATTGTTATACTTGTCGTTTTTATTATTAGCGCAACGTATAACAGATTAGTTAGGGCTAAAAATCATGTCGAAGAGGCTGAGTCAGATATTAAAGTTCAGCTTAAAAGACGTTTTGATTTAATTCCAAATTTAATCGAAACAGTAAAAGGGTATGCTAGCCACGAAAAAGAAATTTTAGAGAAAATAACTGAATTAAGATCTCAAGCTTTATCAACTAAAGATATTGAGCAAACTGATAAAATTAATAAAGAAATTTCTAAAAGCATTGGAAATATTTTAGTTTCTTTTGAAAATTATCCTGAATTAAAAGCTAACCAAAATTTTCTTGCTTTGCAAACAGAATTAACTGATACTGAAAACAAAATTCAAGCTGCTCGTCGTTTTTATAATAATGTCACTAAAGATTTCAATATTTTAGTTGAATCATTTCCAACTAATTTCTTTGCTAAAATGTTTAAATATACCAGAAAACCATTACTTGATATTACTGAAGAAGAAGCTAAAAATGTAACGGTTAAATTCTAAAAATGAATCTATATACAAATGTAAGAAAAAATATATCAAAAACATATTTACTTTTGTTTGTATTTGTTCTTTTCTTTGGTGTATTTGGTTATATAATTTCTTACTATTTTAAAAACAATGCATTTTTATATATTGCACTTATTTATGCAATAGTTTCTTCATTTATTGGTTATTGATTTTCTGATCGAGTTATTTTATCAATGTCTAAAGCTAAATTAATTGAACACGACGACAATCAAGAATTATATCATTTAGTTGAAAATTTATGCATTGCTAGTGGGTTGCCTATGCCTAAAATATATATTATTAATGATGAATCACCTAATGCATTTGCTACTGGTAGAAATCCTAAAAATGCAGTTATATGTGTTACCTCTGGTTTATTAAAGATGTTAAATAAGACTGAATTAGAAGGGGTTATTGCTCACGAATTATCTCATATTAAAAATTATGATATATTAATTGCTAGTTTAGTTGTTGTTTTAGCTAGTGCTATTACTTTAATATCTAATATGATATTAAGATCTAGTGGCTGATCAAATAGATCAAGAAGCGAAGATAAAAATGGATATGTTGCATTAATTTCATTAATTGCTTTAGTTGGTTTTGCTATCTTATCTCCAATTGTAGCAACATTAATTCAATTAGCTGTTTCTCGAAAAAGAGAATTTCTTGCTGATTCATCTAGTGCTTTACTTACTCGTTATCCAGAAGGATTAATTTCTGCTTTAGAAAAAATATCAGATTATCCAAAGCCAATGACAAAAGTTAACAACTATACTCGTAATTTATACATTTCCGATCCAGCTAAACAAAAGGTGACATGGTTTAATAAAATGTTTTTAACTCATCCACCGGTAAGTGAAAGAATCCAAGCTTTAAATCAAATTGATATTAATACAAAAATATCCTAATTTTAGGATGTTTTTTAAATTAATAAAATCTTAATTTTTGCACAACAACCAATGTATATATTTTATATAATAAACTCATAGATTAATCTCCGTTTTAATAATATTTTACTATGAACCAATTAAAGGATTTTAAAAAAATTAAATTTCTTCATTTAATAGATCACGATGGTACAATAGCTGGACTAACATCTAGGTTATCTGTTTTTCCAGAACACTATACAATCGCTAGTTTTCCTCGGATAAGTCAAAATAAAATAAAAAATATACAGAAATTATCGCAGAATCCTGATATTAAGTGTATTTTACATGCAACAGGAAACAAAAAATATTTTTACAACCTTAAAAACACTTTGACCGAACAATTTAATCATTTTTATATTTTTTTCATATAGCTCCAAAACACTTTTTAATTAAAGGCGCTGTTATTGGGTCAAGTTCTCTCATGCCAA
>CAZDQI010000033.1:0-747 GCA_964507765.1 uncultured Candidatus Saccharibacteria bacterium | reverse complement strand
CAGAATAAATGAATTGCGAATAATTAAAAAGCTTACTCAAAAAACTAATACTAAAATTTTAATTCCATCCACAGAATTAATAAAAGAATATTCCAAGTATGGAATAAAAGCCATTCCGATTCAGTTAGGCGCAGCTGTTAATAAAAAAATAAATACTAAAAATACTAATAAAAACAAGAAATATATTATAACAGTTTGCTCAGTTGCAAATCCTATCTATCATTACATTAAAGGCGTAGATAGGTTTGCCAAACTTATGCAAGAATTAAATTTAAATAAATATGCTATTATTTTAGGGAATAATAATAAGTTGTTCAAAGGGATAAAATCAAAAAAGTTATCCCAAGCCAATTTCTTGGAATATTTAAATCATGCTCAAGCTTATATGCAGCTATCTAGAACAGAAGCATACAATCTTTCTGCCATCTCAGCTAAGCGTTTAAAAATTCCTATTATCGTAAGTAATATTGAGGGCCACAAACAAAGTGTTAAATATGGCTTTAGGGTAAATAATATGAGAGATGCTAAAAAAACATTGCAATATGTTTTATCAAATTCTGAATCCCCAAAATTAAAGAAAATACTTAAAAAGAATTATGAGTATAGTATTAAAAAAGAAACTTTGAAAAATTTTAGAGATTCATTTAAAAAATTAAATTAAAATACTCAACTTTAAAGAGAAATTAACAGTATGCGGAGAGAGAGGGATTCGAACCCTCGATACCTTTCGGTATACACGCTTTCCAA
>CAZDQI010000032.1:0-6419 GCA_964507765.1 uncultured Candidatus Saccharibacteria bacterium | reverse complement strand
AAATTCCGCCTTTAAGATTTTTAACATAAATGGTAGCTTGTAAATCAATTTTACCATTTTCAAAAGCAAGAACTGCTTCTTTACCAGATGAGAATTTTTTATTCTCTCCTAGTTTATTTGGAAAAGCAGATGATAATCAATAGCAACCAAGAATAACGTCTTTTGTTGGTCTCATAGATATTTCACCATTAGTAGGAATTAACAAATTTTTAGTTGCACTCATACGATCAGCACATTCTTGTTGAGCTTCTTTTGATAGTGGTAAATGAACTGACATTTGGTCACCATCGAAGTCAGCATTGTATGGTGTACAAACTAATGGATGAATTTTAATAGCTAAACCTTCAGTTAAAACAGGTTTGAAAGCTTGAATACTTAAACGGTGTAATGTTGGAGCACGGTTAAGTAATACATGTTTATCTTGAATAACTTCATCAAGAATAGCTCACACTTCATCAGTTTTATCATCAATTAAACGATTAGCAGTTGCAGTGCTATAAGCTATTTCACGTTCTAAAAGTTTATTGATAATAAATGGTCTAAATAATTCTAAAGCAATATTTTTAGGTAAACCACATTCACTCATTTTTAATTTAGGGCCAACAACAATAACAGATCTACCAGAATAATCAACACGTTTTCCTAAAAGATTTTGTCTAAAACGGCCTTGTTTTCCTTTTAATACATCAGCTAATGAACGATAAGGACGTTTTTGAGATTTTTGAATTGCTTTGGTTTTGCGTAAGCTACTGTCAAATAAAGAGTCAACAGCTTCTTGTAACATTCTCTTTTCATTTTTAACAATAACTAATGGAGCATTGATATTAAGTAATTTTTTCAAACGGTTATTACGAGTAATAATACGTCGATATAAATCATTTAAATCAGAAGAAGCGTAACGACCGCCATCTAAAGGAACCATTGGACGTAAATCTGGTGGCAAAACAGGTAAATTCTTTACAAAAATTCATTCTGGTTTTACGCCTGATTTTATAAATGATTTGATAATTTTTAAACGTTTTAAGTTACGTGGTAACTGAGAAATATTTTTCTTTTTGTTTATTTCTTCAACTTGATCTTTTTCTTTTTCTAAATCAATTTCTTGCAAGAATTTTAATATTGGTTCAGATCCAGTATCAGCTTCAAAAACATCATTGTATTTTTTAATTAAAGAAAAGTAATCTTTTTCATTTAAGATTTGACGAACACGCAATAATTTTAACTCTAACAATGTTTGTTTGTAATTCTTAGTGATTTCACTTTTTTCATCATTGGTAGCATTTTTTAATTTTGCTTTATAGGCTAATTCAATATTTTTTTGAAACTCTGCTTTTTTCTCTTCATCAACAGTTGTAATAACAAATGCATTGTAATAAATTACTTGTTCAAGACCAGAACTTGGCATATCAAGTAATAGCTCTAAAACATATGGTGGAGTTTTAAGATATCAGATATGGCAAATTGGAATACATAAACTAATATGACCCATTCAAGAACGACGGACATCAGAACGAGTAATGGTTACTCCACAACGATCACAAACAATATCTTTGTATCTAATACCACGGTATTTACCACAAGAACATTTGTAATCTTTTATTGGACCAAAAATTGATTCACAAAACAAACCACCTTTTTCTGGTTTTTGAGTACGATAATTGATTGTCTCTGGTTCTAAAACCTCACCACGTGATCATTCTAATATATTTTCTGGTGATGCCAGTTTAATTTGTACGAAATCAATATCATTTGATGTGCTTTGATTGTCGTTTTTAATTTCAGGCATAATAATAATTTAAGTTAATTAATTAATTGATTTTATTCATGTTTGATGCTTTTGCTTTCGATATTCAAACATAATGACTTTAATTCATTAACAATAACATTGAAAGCAGCTGGAACAGTTGGGTTTTTAATATCTTCGCCTTTGATGATAGCGCTATAAGCTTCACGACGGCTAATAATATCGTCTGATTTAATTGTTAACATTTCTTGTAAAGCTTTAGCAGCACCATAAGCTTCAAGGGCTCAGACTTCCATTTCACCAAACCTTTGTCCACCAAAATGAGCACGACCTTTTAACGGTTGTTGGGTTACTAATGCATAAGGCCCAACAGAACGAGCATGAATTTTGTCTTTAACCATGTGAACCAATTTCATAATATATGTTTTTCCTACAAAAACTTTTTGAGAGAATTTATCACCAGTACGGCCATCATATAAATCAAATTTTCCATCAGGTGGAAGCCCTGCTTTTTTGTATTCTTCAATAATTTCTTCTTCGGTAGCACTATCAAAAGAAGGAACAACAGCTTGATAATTTAATTTATCAGCAACAAGTCCTAAAGCAGCTTCAAATAATTGGCCTAAATTCATACGGTTAGGAACAGATAAAGCATTAATAATAATATCAACTGGTGTACCATCTTCTAAGAATGGCATATCTTCTTCTGGGGCGATATAGCCAATAACACCTTTGTTACCATGACGGCCAGCTAATTTATCACCAACAGTAATCTTTCTTAATTCAGCGACTTCAACAAATACTTTTTTAATAACACTAACACCTAATTGATCACCATGTTTTCTTGATAAAATACGATTACGAATAACTCTCCCCTCACGTCCATGAGGTAATGTTAGAGAGCTGTTTTTAACATCTTTTGCTTCTTCACCAAAAATGGCTTGCATTAATCTTTCTTCTGGTGTTAATTCAATTTCACCTTTAGGAGAAACTTTACCAACTAAAATATCACCACTTTTAACTTCAGCACCAATACGAATAATACCTTCTTCATCTAAATCTTTTAATAGTTTTTCAGATACGTTTGGAATATCGTTAGTTGTTTGTTCTGGGCCTAATTTAGTTTCACGTTGTTCAGTTTCAAATTCTTCGATATAGATAGATGTGAATATATCTTTCTTTAATAATCTTTCTGATATGATAATAGCATCTTCAAAAGTATAACCATATCAAGGCATATAGGCAATATTTAAATTAGCACCAACTGAAAACTGCCCATTAGAAGATGAGGAATTATCACACAATATTTGTCCTTTTTTAACTTTTTGACCTTTAGTTACAATTGGAGTTTGTTTTAAGAATGTGTTTTGATTGGTACGAATAAAAGAACAGAATTTGTATTCATGTTTTTTACCTTCTTTATCTTTTACAACAATATGAGTATTATCAATTTCATCAACAGTACCATCAAATTCAGAAAGAATTAATTGACCTGAATCTCTAACTGCTTGTTCTTCAAGGCCGGTAACAACTAATGGAGCTTCTCTTTTAATACATGGCACCGCTTGTCTTTGCATGATAGAACCCATTAAAGAACGATGAGTTTCATCACGTTCAATAAAAGGAACTAAAGCAGAAGCAGGAGATAAAATTTGATATGAACTAACATCAATAAAATCAACTTCTTTAGGAGAAACTTTAATTGTATTAGCATTAATTCTAACATCAACTAATTCATCTTTTATATGACCTTCTTTATCATAATTAACACAAGCATGAGTTATTTTGTACTTTTCTTCATCTAAAGCATTTAATCAAATAATCTCTTGAGTTATTTTTCCTTTATTAACTTTAAAATATGGTGTTTCAATAAAACCCAACTCATTTACACGAGCATAACAACTTAATTCATTAACTAAACCAACGTTAGATCCTTCTGGAGTATTAATTGGACAAATTCTACCATAATGAGATGAATTAATGTCACGAATTTCAACCCCACTTTTAGCTTTTAATTTAATACCACCAGGCCCTGTGCCGGTTAAACGTCTTTTATGTTCAAGTTCAGCTAATACATTGGTTTGTTCCATGTATTGAGATAAAGGTGATGTATTTAAAAATTCTTGATTAATAGCCGTAGTAATAATACGAGGATTAATTAATTGAGCTGGAGTCAAGGTAGCTGGATCTAAAGATGTCATTCTGTCTTGAATAATACGTCTTAATCTAGTTAAAGCAATATATAACTTATTTTGTAATAATTCTCCAGTAGAACGAATACGACGATTACCTAAGTGATCAATATTATCACCAGTAGCATTTTTATCATTATTCATTCTGATTAATTCATAAATAACACTAATAATATCATTTTTAGATAAAACTCTGTTTTCTTTTGAATGAATATCTAAATTCTGATTTAATCTTTGATTCATTTTAAAACGACCAACTTTGTCTAAGTCGTATCTAGCAAAATTAGTAAATAAATTAGTGAAATAAGCGGTAGCATTATCAATCGCTACTGGTTCACCTGGTTTCATCTTACGATAAATTTCAAGTAAAGCTTCTTCTTGATTAGCGGTATAATCTTTTTTCAATGTTTCATCAACAAAACTGGTAGCACCATTATCAACATCATTAAATAATTTTTTGATTTCAGTGTTACTTTCAACACCAAATGCTTTTAAAATTATTGTTGCCATAACTTTTTTCTTGCGATCAATTTTAGCACTAATATATCCATCATTTTCAGTATTAAATTCCAATCAAGCACCACGATGTGGAGTAACAGCAGCTTTAATACGATTTTCACCAGCAGGATTTCTACCAATGGTATAAATTACACCTGGTGATTTAATTAATTGAGAAACAATAACACGCTCATTACCATTAACAATGAATGTACCTGTTTCAGTTAATTTTGGAATATCACCAAAATATACTTCTTGTTCTTTTTTCTCACCAGTACGTTTATTAACTAAACGTAAGGTAACACGTAAAGCTTGATTATAATTTAAATCTTTCTCACGAGTAGTATCAGCTAAGAATTTTGGTTCTTCTAAGTAATAATCAACAAATTCTAAGCTTAATTCCTTGTCACTGTAATCAGAAATTGGAAAAACATCATTAAAAGAATCCCTTATTCCTTTTTTAATAAAATTATCATAACTTTGTTTTTGAAACTCTAAAAGCGAACTAGGTGGTATAACTAAATTATGTTTACCGAAATAATGCTTATTTAGCAATTTATTTTGATGTAATTCCATAAAATGCGTTTAATTTTATTAAATTGTTTATTCAGACAATTATACTAGCTAATTTTTACATAGCTTGATAAAAACAATCAAAAAATCACCTTTTAGATAAAAAGGGTGTTAGGTTGATTATACATTTATAATTCCTAGGTAAATAATAATTCTAAAATTTAAATATTTTTTATTGTCTTGATAACCTTTAAAACGATCGAAACGATTCTCTCACTTGTCTGACTTGGAAATTCGTTTTTCTCATAGATTATATCAAGGTTTTTGATATCAGAAACTTTGATTTCTTTAGGTTTAATTATACCATATTTTAAAAAATTGTCAATAGTATAGAGAATACCATCTTTATGAATTGGTACTATTTCCGTCATTGTTTTGTTTTTTTCTTTGTATTTTATTGATAATTGCATATTTTTTGAAATAATTAGATATTAGAATATTACCGCACACAACGAAACCCAATGCTACAGCCAATAGTACCCGTAATCCCAGTAAGAAGTGCCGCATAGGCACCAGCAGGCGATCCAGCGCCGAAATCGCCCCCACGAAGCAAAACGCGATCTGATTGTGTTTCAGAGTTGGTATATACTTTACCCATACCTTGATTTGAGTTTCAGTCTGAGTTTGTTGGTTTAAGTTCATCTCATGATGATATATCACCTTTGGTTGTAAGTGCAGTTAGCTCTACATACCTTCAACCACTTGCTCCTGAATCATTTGGAAGATTATCTAGTAAGGTATCATTTGAGTCTACTTGGACATGTTCATATACATTACCTGATATATCATAGATTCTATTGTTGTTAGATAGTATGTGGGATGCTCTTGTATTTCTGTTGTATCCTTTTTCTGGGTTATCACCGTCATATCCTATTGTTGTATTTCCTGAATTACCGTTAAAGAGATACCCAGTTCCTACAATACCTAAAGTTCAGTTTTCTGGTTGTTGATCTATGTTTCTTGCAATTGTCATTCATTCTTGATTTGTTATTAGATGAGCTCCTAATGCTTCACATATTGCTTTAGCTTCAGTATGTGATACTCCTGCTATTGGTGAACCTAGTGGACTTGATATTACGTTAGTCATTTGATTGGCTGTGTATGTGCATGATTTGTTTCAATCATAGGTATCATAATCTGTATTGTTTTTACAATCATCAGTTGCATCAGATCCTGTTCTTCCATCTATAGAATATTTGGCTTCATATTGCATTACGTAGAAATCACTTGTATTGTAAAGTGAACTACCTGGGACTTTAATTCAGTTATGTGGGAATGTAAGAGGTATATCTACTAGTGATGTTCCTTGTTCATATGTGTTAGATGAATCACCACCATCGGTTGATGCATATTTTAATATATATTCATTTGATTCAAGAAATGAATTAATTTCAAATGATCCTCCTGGGTTG
>CAZDQI010000031.1:0-6453 GCA_964507765.1 uncultured Candidatus Saccharibacteria bacterium | reverse complement strand
CAAGTATTATGTAAGATGATTGATTTACCAATGAAGGATGAAGGAGCTAATCCTTATGAATCAGTTAACAGTAATGTTGATGTTAGTATTATTAATGTGTCTGTTTTGCCTAAAGGAGAAATAAATGTTAATACAAAAAATTCAATTGTAATTAATGTTAAAAATGTAGGAACTGAAAAAACAAAAGAAATAAAAGGCTCTCTATATATTAATGATAAAGAAATAAACAAATCAAATATTGTTGCTATGGAGCCTAGTCAAGAGGCAATAGCTATTGTACAAAATTGAACTTGTGAGAAAGAAGGCATTTATGCTTTGAAAGTTTTTATTGATAGTGAAAATGAATTAGTTGAGAAAAACAAATTTAATAATGTTTTAGTTGTGCCAATTAATTGTGGTAATGTTGATCAACAAGACCATAAATATGTTTGTAATTCATTAACTCAGAAATGTGAAATAGATAATACTAATGGAACAATGTTGTTAGACGAATGTCAAAAAATGTGTGTTTCTGGTAATAAATTCCCAGATTTGGTAATTGAAAAATTTACAGCTGATAAAAAAGAATTAAAACAAGGGGAAACAACTAATATATCAATTGTTGAAAAAAATATTGGAGAAGCTTACGCAGGCTATCATAAAGCTAATTTAATAGTTAATGGTACTGATAATGAAGCAGAATGACCAGCATTAGAAAAAGGTGAAAAGAATATATTTGATAATATACCTTTTAAATGTATAGAGGCAGGTGTTTATACTTTGCGATTAAATGTTGATTCAGAAAATACAGTTAAAGAATCAAACGAAAACAATAATTCAGCATCATTAGTAATTCAATGCGCTGATGAAAACGGCAATGTTCCTAATAACAATAATACTGGGAATAAAGGAACTTGAGGTGATGGTAATGGTGGAGATAATCAAGGAGGAGACGGTAGTGATGGTAACAGAGATGGTGGTAATGCTGGTGGAGATACTGGTGGTGATGGAGGCGATGATAATGGCGGTAAATCTAAAAAGCCAGGAGATACCAATGATCTAGGAAGGCAAGTATATGGAGGTTTAGAAATATCTTGATTTAAAGCCGACCCTTCTGATTGTTATAATTGTCCAGCTAAAAGATGCGGAGATGGTGGTTGTGGTGGTAATTATACAACAACTCTTAATGAATATGGGAAAAGCATAATTATTAGTTGTTCAGGTGACGCTTGTATTGATAAAAATGGAAATGCGTTATCTTTTTATAGAGAGAGTCCTCATAAGATGACAATTGCTTATAGTATATATAATAGAAATAATATGCTTACTCCTGGTAGAGAAACATTATGTGAAATTGACCTAGGAGATGGTACAAAACACGACTGCTCTTTTAAAGGCTGAGTTCATAAAGGGACAGATGATAATTTAGATGGGTATGAAGGGTGAACAGCTTTTTATCATTCATATGTTAATACTACTGATAAGCCAATTGTGGTTTGTCCAAAAATTACTATTGTTGATCCAAATACAGGTGATAAACTAGTTAGCACTTTAACAAATGGTTTTTGTGATGGTGTTTGTAAAGAAGGAAATGAAGACGCAACTAAATGTTTACTTATTTATCCTAAGGGTTGAGGTTTAGGGCCAAAAGAAAAATCCAGTAAGAATTCTTATAGCGTTCATTCTTTTAGGGGTTATCCTAACCCAGGTAAGGTGGGAGAAACAACTACTTTTCATTATACCAATATTGGAATTATAGGAGATGATGAAGCTTGATGTCGTGTTTATTTTGGTGATGGAACAACTAAGACATTTACTTGTTTCCAAAAAGGTACATTTACTCATACATATAGATTCCCAGGGACTTATAATCCTACTATGGCTGTAGATGAAGCTAGAGATTTTCTTAGTTGTGGGCCTAAAAATATTGAAGTTCCACTTGTTATAAATAATGCTAATGGAGAGCCACCTAAAGAAGGCGAAGAAATAAAATATACCTGTACAAGAGAAGGACAATGTGTTAGAGACGTAGATGGTACTTATACTGATAAGAATGCATGTAATCATAATTGTAAACCAACAGAAGGAGAAATTAAGAAAATGTATGTTTGTAATCCAATTTTGACTTCTGACAAAATGTGCATGGTATTAACAGAAGACGAATATACGTCAGATAATTATAAACATTTAAAGAGATTTGATACAGCAGAAAGCTGTAAAGAGAACTGCACTTCAATGGTTGAATTTAAACATTCACTAAATCCATCTGATTTAACTATTCCTAAAAATGAAAATGGTGACGTAATTGATACAAAAGCATCTGGAAATTGATTTACGAACTTAATAGATGGTATTTTGGGAAATAAAAATATTGATGTTGTTCAAACAAAAGAGAAAAAATATACTTGCGATAATGGAACATGCAAAGAAACAACAAGCATTAATGGTATGACTTTAGATGAATGTATGAAATCATGCATAAATACAACAAACTTGTTTAAAAACTTTGATTTTAGTAATGGTGCTTTAAAACCTACAACAACTACAAAATGATCTCTTTCAACATCTGGTTTTAGTTTTGATAATTTATTCTTAGGTGTAACAAAAAGATACAAATGCGATATTACATTACAAAGATGTGTTGAAGACTCTAAAGGAGAATGAACTGATAAAAATAAATGTGATCAAAGTTGTAATTTTGGTTTTATAACCAATGATTCTGTTAGTTTTGATGCTTTAGATTTTACAGCTAAGAATGTGGTAACAACTAAAACTAATAAATATAAATGTAATACTAGCACAGGTAAATGTGTTGAAGCTACAAGTTTAGATACTAATACTTATACTAGTGTTACAGAATGTAATAAAAACTGTTACCAATCTTCATTAAACAGCGTGAATATAAATCCTAATTTTAATTTTGAATTTAATTATTAATTATGATTAAAAAAACATATTTAACATTAATAATAATTTGTTTATCTTTTTTAGTAAGCTTTAATTTTGCAAAAGCCGATATTTGTCCTTTTAATCAAAGTTTAAAATATGGAGACGATAATTCTATTGTAAAAGAATTGCAAAATTTTTTGTCATTAGATAAAGATGTTTATTCTGGACCAGTAACTGGCTATTTTGGAAATCAAACCAAAGAAGCTGTTAAGGCATTTCAAAAGAAAACAGGATTATTACCAAATGGTGAAGTAGATTTGGCAACAGCAACAGTCTTGTGTCAAATCTATGTAGCGTATAAATCATCAGAAACTATTAGTAACGATAATTTAGATGTTAATAGCTCTTGTTTTCTAAAGACAATGAATTTAAGTGCAGGCTATTATGACGAGGCAACAGAAGAAGTTTTGTTGTTACAAAAATGATTAGCTGATAAAGGATATTATCCAGAAAAACAATTTACTGGCTATTTTGGTCCGTTGACTAAAAAAGCAGTTCAAAGATTCCAGAAGGCACAGGGAATTATTCAAACTGGTACAGTTGGGGTTAAAACAACAGCTGCAATTTGTGGTAATATTTCATCACAAACTACAGGGTATGATTTAACTAATTCTGATTTGATTATTTCTGGAGTTGAAATTAATCCTTTGCAAATTAATGTTGGTACAAAAGTAAAAGTTCGGTTTAAAGAACAAAACATTTCTAATGTTTTAGCTGGTAAACATACCTCTTCTTTGTTTATAAATGAGGAAGAAGTTAGTAATAAAAATATACCAGAATTATCTTCAGGGGAAGAGGCTTTATCAGCTGATTATACTTGAACTTGTGAAAAAGAAGGTATTTATGTTTTTAAATTATTTGTTGATAACACAAACAAGTTAGTTGAAAGTAATAAATATAACAATATTTTAGTTTTTCCGGTTAATTGCGGTGGAGTTGCTAATGATTTTAAGTATGCTTGTAATAATAAAACAGGTGAGTGTGAGATTGACCCTTCTGGTTCAATGAGCTTAGAAGAATGTTCTCAGAGTTGTAGTATCGGAGATAGTTCTTTACCAGATTTATATATTAAAAGTTTTTCACCAACTAAAATACAATTAGGCGAAACATTGCCTTTAATTATAACTGAAAAAAATGGAGGAAATGCAAAAGTTGGAAAACATAAATATATTATTGATGTTGAATTTAATGGTCAAAGCAAGAAGCAGGATGCGTTGTTTGGTGAATTAGGTCCTAATAGTGAACAACAAGCAAAAGGTAATTGAGAGTGTAAAGCGCCTGGTATTTATACGGTTACTATAAATGTTGATCCAGATAATGATATTAAAGAGAGTAATGAGTCAAACAATATTAAATCTTTCAAAATACAGTGTGCTGATAAAGATGGGAATATTCCTAAAGAAGAAGGGTCAGATGACACAGAAGATAATGGAGGTGATGATAACCAGGATAGACATAGTGATTCTGGGAATGAACCTGATATTGATGTTTCATTAACGCCAATAAAACTTAATAACGGATCAAATGATGTTAAAATTAGTTTGGTTAATCTTGGAAATTCTGATATATCAGCTACTTTTAATATTTTAGTAAGTATAGTATATGCAAATGGTGAGAAGAAAGAAGCTAAAAATCCAGTTAGTGGTTTGCGTAGAGGGAATATTAATGGCATAAGTGGTAGTTTGTTTACCGAACCAGTTTCATGTGATCCAAAAAGTCCATTTGAAATAACAGTTAAAGCCGATTCAGATAATGTTATTAAGGAAAGTAATGAGAGTAATAATGTTGCTAAAGTTACTTGTGGTGATACTGGTTCAGGTTCAGGAGGAGGTGATGATGGTGGTGGCGGCGATAAAACACCACCAGAAAATGATGATGATGTTATTTGTTATTCTGATCCAAAAGGAGGAGCTAAGTTAGAAATATCAAGTGCTCAAGTATTAAGTTTAAAAAATGATGAAGGCGATTTGCCAGCAAAAAGAATCGTATATACATTGAAAGGTTTAAATGCTGAAAGAGCTAGTAATATTAAAGTTACGTTAAAAGAAGGAGCAAATGTGTTGCAAACTCAAAGTATTAGTAGTGTTTATGGTTGTAAGACAACAGGTGGTTATTTTAATTATGTATGTACTAGTGGAGGACCTAAGAATTTTACATTAGAAGTTAAATATTTTGGTGTTACATGAAAGACTGTTTCAGAAACTATTAAAGCTGATTGTAATGTTAATACTGGTGGAACGGGTATACCATATTGTGAAATAAATAAGGCAATTGCTAGTGATGGTACTATTCGATTACAAGAAGGAGAGATGGTTGAGTTTAAAGTATATAATGTTGCTGAAAATACTGAGACAGAATGAACAGGTTCATTTGATAAGAAAATAGGAGCAAAAGCGTATAAGACTTTTTCAACTACAGGCAGATACACAATAAGCGGAGTTTCAGCTAAAATACAAGGTACTACATTTAAATGTCCTAGTTTTACAGCTATAGTTGTCAGTAGTGGAGGAAGTGAATCAGAGAAAGTTAAGCTAAATGGTTATTGTTCTGTAAATCCAAGTAATATATCGATGTCAGACAATTCAAGTCCTTACTCACAGGTTTGTTTAACACCATATATTTCAGATTTAAATAGTAAATGTAGTAATATATCATATAATATTGTTATAAAAGTTAATGGTACGGAATTGAGAAACGAAAATAGAAGTGATAGTAACAAAACAGTGTGTTTAGAGTATCAAGAAATAAAAGGGAAATTGCCAAAAGAAGAAGGTAAAATTATTTCGGGAGTTTACTCTATTGAAGCTACAGTTGAAGCAAAATGTTCTTACGATGGCGAAGATTATTATTTAACAAAAACATGTAGTTCTTCAATTAATTATGGATCTGGTAGCACTTCATCTTCTGGTAGTTTAAGTGGAAGTTGCAGTGTAAGCCCTTCATCTCCATTAGTTGGTTATTCAGCCAATTTTAGTGCAAGTGTTAGTAAGAGTGGTTTTTCTTCTGGAAAATGCAGTAGTTTAAAATATTCATGAAGTGGATGCAGTTCGTCTAGTAGCAGCTGTAGTAAAACTTATAACTCATCTGGAGACAAGAGCGATGTAAACGTTACTGTTTCTTGTTCAGATGATTCGTCAAAAAGTGTAAAGATTAAATGTCCAGTAACTATAAGAGAAAAATCTAGTAGTACACCACCGCCAATAGGAGAGGGTTCTTTTGGCGCTACTTGTAGTTGTGACGATAGTGGCTGCCATGTAAATATTACAGGAGAAAGCACTAATTATCTTGATTATTCATGCACTTGATATGTTAATGGTGTAAAAAAAGATTATGTAAGTACGTGCAAAGGAATTAATCCATCTAATTTTCTATTTGGAAGTGTAACGGTCGTTGAAGATGATACGGGTAAAAAAGTAACAGTTGATTGTAGTAGAAATGATAAATAAGTTTTTTATTTGACTTTTTTCTTGTTTCTATGTATCATATATGTATATTTAATTAAATATTTAATATATTTTGTATGAA
>CAZDQI010000030.1:0-6667 GCA_964507765.1 uncultured Candidatus Saccharibacteria bacterium | reverse complement strand
TCATCAATGTTTATTTTTTCCATATTTATATATTTAAATTTGTAAATTTGAGTTTATTTCTAAAGTTAAACAATCGTCTTTTTCTCGCCGAAAGTATTCGTAATATCCAGCCACAGCAATCATAGCTGCATTATCTGTTGACATAGATTTATCCGGACAGATGAATTCAAAGTCATTATCAATTGTTTTTCTAAATTTATCTCTTAGTCTTTGGTTTGCCGATACACCACCAGATATCATTATTGTTTTTGCATTTATAGCTTTTGCTAATTTAATTGTTTTACTTACTAAAACATCGGTAATTACATCTTCACTTTCAGTACAAATCTTTTCAACAATTTTTTTATTAAATCTCTTGTCTTTTTTTAATCTCTGAATTAAATACAACACTGAGGTTTTTAAACCTGAAAAACTAAAATTAAAATCCTTTGAATACATTAATGGTTTTGGTAATTTAAATTCTGGCTTATAATTCATATTTTTTAATCTAAAACTTTCAGCTGTTTTTGATATATATACTCCGCCTGGGTATCCTAAATTTAACATTTTTGCTATTTTGTCAAAGCATTCACCACTAGCATCATCTAAAGTTTCTCCTACCATTTTAATATTATCTCAACTTGATATTTTATATAACTGAGTATGTCCACCTGATACCAGCAAACATACTGCTGGTAGTTTTATATTGTTTTTAAATATTCCTTCATTTTGTATAAAATTAGAAAATATATGTCCTAATAAATGATTAGTTCCAATTATTGGTTTTTTAGTTGTATAAGCTAAAGCTTTAGCAAAATTTAAACCCATTAATAAAGCCGGTTGTAGACCTGGGCCTCTAGTAACGGCTATCAAATCTATTTCTTTATTAAAATCTTTTATTTTTGCTGTTTTTAGTGCTTGTTTAAAAACAGGTAATAGATTCTTTTCATGTTCTCTAGCCGCTAAATTAGGGATAATACCGCCTGATTTAGCATGCAATTTTGTTTGACTTGACACTATACTTGCTAATAATTTTACTTCAATGTTGTTTATATCATTTTTACAATCAACAACAGCTATTGATGTATCGTCGCAAGATGTTTCAATGGCTAATATTTTCATAACTAGTTTTAATTTATTAATTTTATTATACATTAAAAAATATTAAAAAACAATATATTGATTTTTTTAAAAAATATGCTAATATATTAATGGTCAAAAGCAATGTATTGTCTTTACACTTTAAACTTAAATTTTTTAACTTTTCTTTGCTTAAGGAAAAGATTAGTTGTTTTTTGCGCCAAAAAACATGGCCCTATCGTCTAATGGTTAGGACATCAGATTTTCAATCTGGTAATAGGAGTTCGATTCTCCTTAGGGCTACAAAGAGATAATCAAAAATTATGCAACAAGTTTTTCTCATTCGTTTTAACG
The DNA here is from genome assembly GCA_964507765.1 of uncultured Candidatus Saccharibacteria bacterium. GTDB lineage: Bacteria > Patescibacteriota > Minisyncoccia > UBA6257 > JAKLIH01 > JAKLIH01. Next base: position 5,254 of record CAZDQI010000030.1, on the reverse strand, counting down.
AAATATTTTTAAAATCAAGTGGCGTTGCTAGAAACTTTTTAAAAATATTGAAAAAGAATATATATTATGGTTTAAAAGCCAATGATATTAAAGGCCATATCAATACGACTCACAGTCGTATTTATTTATCTAAATTTGATAGTAAGTATATATCTAAAATACAAGAAGTCTTAAAAAATATTTTTGGAATAGAATCTTTTTCTTTAGCTTATGAATTAGAAACTATAGATCAAGAAAAAATATTTGATTTTGTTAAACAAAATTATTCCCAATATATTTTACCAAGCAATACTTTTAAAATTAAAGCTAAATGTATTAATACCCCTTATCACACCAAAGATATTGAAATTAAATTAGCTGATATATTTGAAGCAAAAGTTGATTTAACTAATCCAGAGAAAACAATATATATAGAAGCTAGAAATAAAACTACATTTATTTTTACTGAAATTATTTCTGGATTATCTGGATTGCCAGTTGGTAGTGCTGGTAAAAATCTAGTTCTAATTTCTGGCGGTATTGATTCTCCGCTGGCAAGCTTTTTAATGCTAAAGCGAGGCTGCTATAATATTTATTTGCATTTTCATAGTTTTCCATATGTTAGCAAAGCAAGCATTAACAAAGTCCAAGAAATTTTAAAAATTCTTAAAAAATATCAAAACGACATTAAGCTTTATTTGTTTCCTTTTGCTGAAATACAGAACTATATTAAAGTTAATACCAATCCCAAGTATCGCATTGTATTATATAGAAGGTCTATGATGAGAATTTCGTCTATTCTAGCTAATGATTTAAAATGCAAAGCTATAACTACTGGCGAAGCATTAGCTCAAGTATCTTCTCAAACATTAGACAATATGAATGTTATTAATGATGCTTTATCTGTATTAACATTAAGACCATTAGTTGGTTTTAATAAAAACGAAATTATTAATTTGTCTAAAAAAATTGGAACTTTAGACATATCTAATGAGCCACAAGAAGATACTTGTACACTTTTCACCCCTAAACACCCTAATGCCAACACCTGTTTATCTGACATTGAAAAAATTGAGCAAGATATTAATATTAAAGAATTAGAAGTTAAACTAATTAAAAAGATAGAAACAGTTAATCTATAACTTGCTAATGATAAAAAAATTTGCTAAATTATCAATATTAAATTATTGATAATTTTTTATATGGAAAATTTACCAAAAGCTTATCAACCTAAAGAGGTAGAAAGTAAAATTTACGAGATTTGAGAAAAATCAGGATTTTTTAATCCTGATAATTTGCCTGAAAGGAATAAAGAACCTTTTTGTATTATTATGCCTCCAACTAATGCCAATGGTAGCTTGCATTTAGGCCACGGTTTAGTTATGAGTATTGAAGATGCCATTATTAGATATCAACGCATGCAAGGTAAAAAAACTTTATGATTGCCAGGGGCTGATCATGCTGGTTTTGAAACTCAAGTTGTTTATGAAAAGAAATTAGAAAAAGAAGGTAGGTCTCGTTTCCAAATGGAAAGAGAAGAATTTTACAAAGAAGTGTTAGAATTTACTCAAAAAAATAAAGAACATATGACAGATCAAGTTAAACGCCTAGGTGGTTCTTGTGATTGAACCCGAGAAACATTTACATTAGATCCAAAGGTTATTGAAATTGTTTATGATACATTTAGCCAAATGTATAAAGATGGTTTGATTTATCGTAGTAACCGTATTATTAATTATTGCCCTAAACATAGAACAGCTTTATCTGATTTAGAAACAGAATATATAGAACAAGATAGTTTTCTTTACTACATTAAATATCAAGATTCAGAAAGTGATGAGTTTTTGACTATTGCTACTACTCGACCAGAAACTATTCCAGGCGATTTAGCTGTAGCAGTTAATCCAAAAGATAAAAGATATAAATCATGAGTTAACAAAAAAGTAATTGAGCCAATTACAAAAAGATTAATTCCTGTTATTCAAGATGAAAGTGTTGATATATCATTTGGTACTGGCGCTTTAAAAGTAACTCCAAGTCATGATGCTACTGATTTTGAAATAGGGCAAAAACATAATCTTGGCTTTTTATCAATTATTGATTTGGACGGAAAATTAAATGAAAAAAGTGGGCCTCTTGTGGGGTTAAAACCTAAGGTTGCCAGAGAAGAATCTATAAAAATATTAACTGAAAATAAAACTTTTATTAAACAAGAGCCATATAAACACAATGTTTCAGTTTGCTATAAATGCAATACGCCAATTGAACCATTAGTTATTCCTCAATGGTTTATTAGCATGACCAAGCCAATTGGTAACTCTAAAAAATCATTACGTGATTTAGCAGTTGATGCTGTTAAAAATGGTGATGTTAAATTCAACCCAAAACGTTTTGAAAAAATATTTTTTCATTGAATGAAAGAGTTAAAAGATTGAAATATTTCAAGACAAATATATTGAGGTATTCCTATTCCAGCTTGATATAAAGAGGGCGAGATAAAAATTCAAAAAGAATGTCCGGGTGATGGTTGGGAACAAGACAGTGATGTATTTGATACTTGATTTTCGTCAAGTCAATGACCTTTTGCAACATTAATGGCTAATAAAGAAAATGATTTTGAAACATATTTTCCTACCAGCGTTATGGAAACAGCTTATGATATTATTTTCTTCTGGGTGGCCCGTATGATTATTATGAGCTTATACAAAACCAATAAAATTCCTTTCAAAAAAGTTTTGTTTCATGGATTAGTTCGTGATAAAAATCACCAAAAAATGTCAAAATCAAAAGGTAATTCTATTGATCCAATTGAAATTTGTGATCAATATGGTGCTGATGTTTTGCGTTGATCTATGCTTTATGGTACCAAGATTGGCGATGATTTATCTTTTTCTAACGATAAGATAATTGGTGCTCGTAATTTTGTTAATAAAGTTTGAAATGCTTCAAAGTTTGTGCTAATGAATTTATCAGATTTTGATTTTTCCGAGGTTAAACTAGAAGGCAAGTACGAGAAATATATTGAAAACAATAAAACAATTGTTACTCGTTTTAAAAAGAACTTTGATAAATTAAACCTAACTGCTTCTAGCACTCTTCTATATAAATATTTTTGATTTACCTTTGCTGATAAAATTATTGAAGATTTAAAGCAAGATATCAAAAATGATGTTAATAAAAAACAAGCTCAATATACTCTACTATATATACTAGAGAATAATTTGAAAATGCTTCATCCTTTTATACCATTTGTAACTGAATATATTTGAAGCCTAATTCCCAATAGAAAAAATTTACTTATTATTGAAGAATTATAGAAAAAAGACCAAAATTACTTTTGGTCTTTTTGATTGCCCCTTGTTTTTTTTAATTTTTTATTTTATACTCTATATATAAATTAAACAAATGATAAATGGACTTAAACATTTTAGTAATATTTAAAACATACATCCTTCCTTTTGTATTTGGGATGGTGCCGTTGATAATTTGACTTGTGTTTTTTTTATTACGTGATTGAAAGAATCCTGAACCTAAAAAAGTACTAATTCATGCATTTTTAATGGGTGTATTAGCTACAGTTTTTGTTTTATTATTACAGTATTTAATTGAAGCTTTTACTAAAGTGCATATTCCTAGTTTTTATGAGATTATCAGATATCATGACAATTTCAAAGCTTTTGTTTTTGTAGCTTTAGTAGAAGAATTAATAAAATTCCTTGTTATTTATGTTACTTTAAGACGCAGTAAGCATTTAGATGAAGCTATTGATCCAATGATATATATGATTGTTTGTGCGATTGGCTTTTCTGCTGTAGAAAATTATTTTTCTGTTTTTAATCAATTAAATACTATTGTTGTTCCTTTGCAAACATTAACGGCTAGATTCTTAGGAGCTAATTTATTGCATATTATTTGTTCTGGCGTTGTTGGTTTTTTCTGAAGTCTTCAAATATTTACCAAAAAACACGGATTGCTGTTTTTAGGTTTAATTCTAGCCATTGCTTTTCACGCTGTATTTAATACCCTTATATTCACTTATGGTCTTTTTGCTGTTTTACTCATGTTTGTTAGCGTTTTCTGTGGGGCCTCAATCTTATTATGAATGTTTGATGTTATTGAAAAATTAAATTTTAAAATTAATAAAAATTAATAAAAGTTCTATTAAGAACAAGTAAATATTAATATTATGAATGATAAAAAACTACCTGAATGTCCAGAAGAAGGACGTTTACCAGTTGATCTTTATGAAACTGACAATGAAATTGTGTTACGTACTGTCATTGCCGGTGTAGATCAAAATGAAATTGATATCTCTATCAATAATGACATGGTTACTGTTCGTGGCGAAAGAAAAGAACCTGAAATAGTAGCCAGTGATGACTATATTAAACATGAGTGTTATTGAGGTAATTTCTCAAAAACATGTGTTTTACCGCCTAATGTTGATATTGATAATGCTACTGCTAATTTTGATGATAATGGTATTTTAATAATCCGTTTTCCTAAAAAAGGGGATTAGTCAATACCCTTGCAAAAACGCCTTTACTATGATATAATCTAAGTGTAATTAAAAGTATTTTATTAAACAATATATCATGGGATTACCAGCAAGACATCATACTAAAACAAGAACCAATAAGCGTCGTTCACACCATGCTTTAACTAAAACTAATTTTATTTCTTGCTCAAAATGTAAAGAAAAAATATTAGCTAATCGCGTATGTCCTAATTGTGGAACATACAAAGGCAAAATGGTTATTGACGTATTAAAAGGTCTTAATAAGAAAGAGAAAAAAGAAAAGCAAAAAGAAATACAAGAAAAATAATATTTAATGGCGAAAAAGGCAAGACTTTTTTCGCCATTAAATCATTATCTAAATTTTAATTAAAATTTAAACATGTAGATATGGCTTCACGTCATTTTAGTCGTATGGTTGTTCTTCAGTCTCTTTATGAATGAGAGATTTGAGAAAACGATAAAACAATTGAAGAAATAACTCAAAGAAATCTTGATAATTATGGTAATGATTTGGTAGATAAAGATTATCCTAAAAACCTAGCTTTAAATGTTGTAAACAACATGGATAAGTTAGATGATATTATTCAAAAATCAGCGGTTGAAAGACCGGTTTCTCAAATAAGCACTGTTGATCGCAATGTATTGCGTATTGGTTTGTATGAATTATTGTTTGATCAATCCGGTGATGTACCACCTAAAGTTGCTATTAATGAAGCTGTTGAATTGGCAAAGAATTTTGGTGGTGAAAAATCATCT
>CAZDQI010000029.1:0-7250 GCA_964507765.1 uncultured Candidatus Saccharibacteria bacterium | reverse complement strand
TTAATTCTATCTCTTAATTTAAAATATAATTTAGTTTCAATCTTAGCAACTTCAATCAACATCCCATCAATTCTAAATTTAATTATCGTTTCTTCTTTTTTAGGACTCATATGAATATCTGATACTCCTAAATTAATAGCTGTTTTAAAAATAGTTGCATTTACAAAAGAAATATTGCTATCATCGCAATTATCTAAAACGCTTTGCAAGTTTTCTAGATCAGATCCAACATAATCAATAATATCTAAAACATCTGTTATCACCTCTCTTGGTTTCTCCACCATTTCATATTTTTTAAAAGCTATTTCTAAACTAGCTTCTGAACAAACAAAATGTTTAACTTCGAATTCTTGTTTTTTTAAACCATCAATAATATCTAAAATATTTTTATCATTATTTAAAGATGCTACTGCTAGTTGTTTACCATGTATTTGAAAACAAACAATATTGTTTTTCCTTGCTATATTCTCTGGTATTAATTTTAAAGCTACAATTTCAATATTAGCTTTTCTTAAATCAATATAATCTAAGCCAAGGTCACTGGCCATCATTGCTGTATTTCTTTCTCGACTATCACTATAAATAGATTTTAACTGATCGTCTCTTTTACTAACACTTTTTGCATTGTTTAATCAATCTTGAATACCCATAAAATATGTTTAAATATACATAGATAATAACAATAAATTAAAAAAATAACAAGCCTTACTTGTTATTTCTTAAATTAAAATCAAATAATTTATTTCAATTTTCCGTCTCTACTAAGCATTTTTTGACATTTAGTACAAACTTTAATTTTTTTACCACTTTGAAGCTTAACTGCGTGAAGATTAGGTTTTTGGAAATATCGATTAGTTGGATCTCATTTAGACATAATCTTTTTTCAAGAAGTAGCTTTTCTGCGGCCTTTACCACAATTTTCACAAACTTGAGCCATAATATAAAATATAATAGTTTTTACTTAAGATAAATACATATTATCACATAATATCCAATTAGTCAACGCTAAGATATTTATCTCGGTTCTTTACAAACAAATCTTGTAACATTATTGTATTTTTACCTACCTTACCGTCGCTAATAATATGATTATCAATCTTAACTACTGGTATAATTTGCTTACTTGTTGCTGTAATAAAAACTTCCTCTGCTTTTAATAAATCATTTATTTTAACATCTTTTTCTATAACTTTCATTACTTTGCTTGCAAACTCAACTACAAAATTTCTTGTAACCCCAAACAATACATCTTTTTTAGGTGTAATTAAAACTCCTTTTTTAATCATAAATATATTGCTTGTAGAGCATTCTGTTACATATCCATTTAAAATATATAGCATTTCAAAAGCTTTTTGTTTTTTAAGTTTTTCTCTTAAACAAACAGCTTGAATATAATCACTGGATTTTACTTCACTTAAATTTCTTTTAAAATCAACACTCATTAATTTAACCCCTTTATTATAATAATCTTTAGGATAATCAATATATTTTTGAGCATAAAGAAACAAAGTCTCATTTCCCCCTATATCTAAATCTGTTTTACCAACCCCTGGGCTTAATACCAATTTAATATTAGCATTCATACATTTATTCTTATCCATTAATTTCAACATAATATCTTTTACCTCTTGTTTGGTTTCTTTTAAATTTAATCTTAATGCTTTAACTGCTTTTTTAAGTCTCGATCAATGTTCATCGAATAAAAATATCCTGCCATTATAGGCTCTTAAAACCTCTGTTACAGCATAACCACGAGTAAAACCCAAATCAAATGGCGATATTTTAGCGTCTTTCATCTTTACAATTTTGCCATTTAAATAACAATAGGCATTTTCATCAAATTTCATAATATTTTTTTAAAATTTTAAATTAATAATATTGTAAATTCACCTTTGTCTTTTAATTTTGATATATCTTTTTCTAAGTTAACAAAATCAGTCCTAATTATTTCTTCAAATTTTTTAGTTAATTCTCTAAAAATTAATATTTTTTCTTTGTTTTCCACTTTATCTTTTATCTCCATTAATGTTTTTTTAATTCTAAACGGCGATTCGAAAAACAAAACAACTCCTTCAAAATCAGAAACTTGTTTTCAAAATTTGTTTCTCTTTGTTTTTGGCACAAAACCAAAAAAAGAAAATTTTTGAGTATTAACCCCTGATATACTAATAGCGGCTGTTATAGCAGACACGCCTGGAATAGGAACAATATTAACATCCATATTTCTTTCTAAAATATCAGCTATTAATTTATTACCAGGGTCAGAAACACCCGGAGTTCCCGCCTCGCTTACTAATGCAATATCTTTACCTTCTTTTAATAAATCCAAAACATTTTTAATTTGTTTTTCCGTTGGATTCTGAAAAAAATTAAAAATTGGCTTTTTAATTTCAAATTTATTTAATAATTTAATTGTTGTATTTGGTGTTTCAGACAATATTACATCTACTTCTTTTAACGTATTAATTGCTCTTAAAGTAATATCTTCTAAATTACCAATTGGCGTACCAACTATATATATATTATTCATAATGTATGTATTTTAATACAATTTAAATTAAAAATCAACAAAAAGCCTAGCATATTATTCCGCCACCAATGCATTGATCTTTGATATAAATAACTGCTATTTGCCCTGGAGTGACAGCGACTTTAGGCTTATCTAAAACAATTTGTATTTTTTTAGAATTAATAAACTTAATTTTGCATTTACCCTTTTTATCAGCATACCTTATTTGCACACTAGGTGCTTTACTATTAATGTCTTTTTCGGACAATGTATTTATTAAATTAAAGTTTTTAACATAAAATTCTTTTTTAAACATTTTATTTTTATCTTTAGTAACAATTAATATATTTTTACTTAAATCTTTTTCTAAAACATAAAAAGGCCCACCAGATAAACCAATCCCTTTTCTTTGTCCTAAAGTATAAAAATACAAGCCATTATGTCTTCCCAATACATTCCCCTTATCATCAAGTATATCTCCTTTTTCTTTGCCTAGTATTTCAATCAAAAAATCGTTAATTGATTTATTATCAACAAAACAAAAATCTTGACTTTGTTTTACTCTATCAAAAACATCTAACTTTAATTTTTTAGCCATTAAATAAATATCTTTCTTGTAATAACTAGCCAAAGGAAATTTTAAATATTTAATTTGTTTTTGAGTTAAATAACTCAAAAAATATGTTTGATCTTTGCTTTTATCAACCGGCCTTTTCAATTCATATTCTTTTGTTTTTTTATTAATTGATATTTTTGCATAATGACCAGTTGCCACAAAATCTGCTTTATATTCTTTCATAATATCAAGCAATTTTTGAATTTTCACAAAACGATTACACATAACACAAGGATTAGGTGTATTGTTTTGCTTTAATTCATTGGTAAAATATTTAATTACATTTTTTTGAAAATCTTTTTTAACATTTATCTTTTTACATTTTACATTAAAAAAATCGCAAATATCTCTAGCTCTACTAAAACAATCTTCATTACAACATGCATTTTCTTTTAATAAATTTTTCTTGTTTTTTCAAACATCAAATTCTAAAAACACACCCATCACATCAAATCCTTGTTTTTTTAACAAATATAAAGCAATAGCAGAATCAATTCCACCTGATACTCCTAAAATAACTTTTTTTGATGTATTTTTATTCATTATTTATATATGTTAAAAAACTAAGACAAATAAAAGAGTAATTGTTTAAATTAAGTGGTTATCCGCATTATTATCCCACGAGATAATAAAATATAGGAATACCTAATAATATTTTGTTCAATTCTCTTTTTTATTGCCTTAGCTCAATTAAAGTATAACACATTTTTTAAAAAGTCAATACCTTAATCTTAATATAAAATAAATCTTGACTTTTCATTTAAAAATGGTATAATATATACTCCTTCCCTTCAAACAAGAAGGAATTCGATGTTAGCCGCAGCCGTGGAGAACGACATCTCTCCACGGCTGCAAAAACCACACGCACACGTGGTTTTTTTCTTTTGCACAACTTGATTTTTTGTTAAAAATATATAATAATATACTTAGCACAGCCACAATAATTTTTTCATAATTACCTCCTTTCACACGGAGGAAAGAGAAACGTCTCCTTCCTCCGTGCAATCAACCACCTGTATGGTTTTTTCTTTTGCAAAACTTGATTTTTTGTTAAAAATATACTATTGTATATATAGAAATTTATCGTTTTTTTTATTTTGTCCTCCTATGGTGTGAAGGAGGGAGAATAAACTCCCTCCTTCAAAAATTTTTAAATCACAAAAAATGTGATTTTTTTAATTAAAATTTTTATCATACAAAACTGCATCTCTAATATTCTTGTAAGAATAAAGCTCTTCTTCCCCAAATCAAACTGATATTTCATAATTAGCGTCAAATTCATTAGCTGAAGCATGTACTAAATTTCTTACTGCCCTAACATCATCATCAGCTAGCCCATATGAATCAATTGTAAAATCTCCTCTTATTGTACCCACATCAGAGTTTAAAGGTTCTGTTGACCCAACTAACTTGCGTACAATAGGAATAGCATTTGATCCTTCTAAAACAATAGCAACCACTGGACTTTGAGATAAGAAATCAACCAAACAATTTACTATTGTTTGTCCTAATTCTGTTGGATCATCATCAACAATATCACCATTCTTCTTTTTACCAGCAATAGATCTTTCTCCAATAGCGGTAATTTCTTCTTCATTTTTAACATAATGTTTATATGCTTGTTCTTTTGTTGGTAATAAAAATTTCATTGCAATAATTTTTAAACCAACTCTTTCAAATCGAGAAATAATTTCTCCAATCAAGTTTCTTTGAACTGCATCTGGCTTTAACAAAACCAGTGTTTTTTCATCCTTGTTTTTCATAATATATATTTTAATTAGATATTTTAATATTTAATTCTTTTAATTGCTTCTCACTAACATTTGATGGCGCACTAATCATCAAATCACGATTATCTCCTGTTTTAGGAAATGGTATAACTTCTCGTATACTTTCTTCGTTTTGCAATACCATCAATAATCTATCAAACCCAAAAGCAATACCCCCATGGGGTGGAACACCATATCCAAACATTTCGATATAGTGGCTAAACTGATTTCTAAAATCTTCAACATTATTTCCTAATTTTTCAAAAACAGCTTCTAATATTCTAGCATTAGTTTCTCTTAAAGACCCTCCTGCTATTTCATAACCATTTAACGCTAAATCATATTGATAAGCTCTCAATTCGTCTGTTTTTTCATTAATCATTTTAACCTTATCGTCAATTGTTAATCCTTCTTCAAATCTAATTTTTGTAAATGGATGGTGCACTGCTCCATATTTTGCTTCTTCATTGTATTGTTTTTCATGCCATTCAAACATTGGAAAATTAACAATAAATGCAAAGCCTAATTCATTTGGATCGCTTTTATTTTTTCTAATATCCGGTTTATCTGACCCATATTTTTCCATTGCTTCGGTATAATCAATTCTCGGAAAAGGATATTGTGTAAAATATTTCTCTGGATAAATATTTTCAACCACTTCTTTTACCATTTTTTCCGTTAATTCAAGTATTTGATCTTCCGTTTTAAAACTAACCTCAATATCAAGTTGTGTAAATTCTGGCTGTCTATCACCTCTTGGATCTTCATCTCTAAAGCATCTAACTAATTGAAAATATTTTTCAACTTGAGACACCATTAGCATTTGTTTATACTGTTGAGGTGATTGAGGTAAAGCATAAAATAATCCTTTACCTATTCTAGACGGAACTAAGAAGTCTCTTGCCCCTTCTGGTGTGGATTTAGTTAAATACGGTGTATCAATTTCTAAAAATTCTTCTTTATATAAATAATCTCTAATAAATTTAAACAACAAAGCTCTTTTCTTTAAATTGTCTCTCATTCTTGGCCTTTTAAGATCTAAGTATCTTTTAGTCATTCTTGTCTCTTCCCCAATATCTTTACCGTCGCCATAAACATCAAAGGGATGCGTATTAGATTCTCCTAAAATTTCAATATTTTTAATTTCAAATTCAATATTCCCTAATAATATTTTATCATTTTTCATATTATCAGGTCTTTCTTTCACAATGCCAGAAAATTTAACAACTCATTCTGGTCTTAGTTTTTCAACCAAAGAATAGGTTTCCCCCAACCAAGGACCAGCAACAGTCTGTATTGTACCAGTAGAATCCTTAAGATCAATAAAAATAATTTTACCATGATCTCTTCTTGTTTCTACTCAACCATACAAATCAACCTCTTTGCCAATTAAATTTTCCGTATCTTTTATATATATCTCTTTCATACTTAATACTTAATTTTGATATATTTTATCATAATATTTAATATTTTACAATAAATTATTTTTTTTAATTTTATAATATTTATTACCAATCTTAGCTCCCATTTTCTCATAAAATTTAGAAGCTACACTATTTTCACCATTTGTTACTAAAAAATATTTTATATTTTTAGTATAACAATAATTAATAAAATATTTAAACAACAATTCGCCATAGCCATTTCTTCTGTATTTTTTGTTAATACCAAAATAAAAAGCACTGACTATTTTATTGTTATCAGCATCATAAAATACATTAACAGGTCCAATTAAACCAATAATTTTGTTTTCTATCACTAAACAAAATATTGGTTTTTTAAATCTTTTAATATTTTTAATTAAAAAATCAAAACCTTCTAAAGTTTCATCTAAGGCTAAATCTTCAATTGTTTTTTTAATATCTTTGTTTAATTTATTGTATTCAAAAACTAAATTATTAGCATTATTTATATATTTTTTTGTATTTTGCTTTCAAATAACAAATTTTTTGTATCTTTTAATTTTGGGCTCTACATAACAAACAAAAGAATGGTTAGACTCTAAAGGTATTTTAATTTCTTTTAAAATTTCCTTTATTAAATTTAATGTTAAATTATCCTTGCTATAATAAAAAATATTATACTTTTTAAACCTCTTATTATAAGTTGTTATGACTAAATATTTATCATTATAAAAACATTTTTTAAATACAATCTTTTCTTCTGGAGAATTAAACCAAACCTTTTTTCTATCATACTTAGAAAAGTTATTATTCTTAGATGAATTAAATATATCTTTTCAAACCATATCTCGTTTATCTTTTGAAACACAAAAAGAACCAATTATTGGAAAATAATTAACATTCTTAACAAAAATTTTATTTATTTTTTTAATATATTTTTCCATAATATAATA
>CAZDQI010000028.1:0-7529 GCA_964507765.1 uncultured Candidatus Saccharibacteria bacterium | reverse complement strand
ATTGTTAGAATCATAACTATTACCACTTAATTTATCGCTTCCATTAGTCATAGACTCCATATTAGAATTTTCATTTGCCTTTCTTTCAAAACTTTTATTTTCTTCTATATTTTCCAAGCAATTATTTTCACATTCACCATCTATTCTGCCAGAGCCTCACCCAACACGATCAATCTCTCTATCATATTGATCATATAAAATTAATACTTGATCATTGACCAAGCTATATGAGTCACTATTAAAGGTAGTATCCCGGTCAACTTCACCAGTATATTTCCCTTCTTGTTTATTAACAATTAAAAAATAACCATGGCTTGGAATAATTTTATCTTGTAAAAAATCACCCGACACTAAATTACCATTATTAGATGATTCTTGTTTTATACTCCAGCCTGTTAAATCAACATCTGTCTCCGAAGGGTTATACAATTCTATAAATTCATTATCAGCACTATCTCCCATTACTTGAATCTCACTAAATAAAATTTGTTTTATTTCTGCTGGAGTTGTTGTAGTAGTAGTTGTAGTAGTATCATCAATAGGAATAGTAGTTGTAGTAGACATATCTATTGTAGTAGTAGTCGTTGTTGTTGCAACATCATCTTCATTAAACTCTTCGAGAAAAAGACTATTTTCATATTTTGGCGTACCACACACCCCATTTACACAATTTGCACTCGATGTATACCATGAAAAATCAATTTTTCTTTCCATAGTTCTTCTTTTTTCATTATCTCCAGCCGGTCAATTTGGATTTGCTTTTACTGAATCAACTATTAAGCAATTACTATCCATTAACCTTAATTCTTCATCTGAATTTTTAATAGCTCCAACATAAATTAAATTACTTTTTACGTGCAAAACTGAATCTTCATCAGTTCTTTCAACTAAATACATCTCTTGAGGATTTAAAAATGTACCACCTGGTATAACAATTCTAATTGATTTACTATTATTTATAATCTCTCATAATGATATATCCACTCTATCATTTGATATATTTTTTAATTCTATTCACTCATCATTGTAACTATTATTTGTACCCATCCATGCTATCTCGTTAAAAATAACTTTTTTATTTTCATTTAAAATAGATGTTTCGTTTGGATTAAAATCGCATTTAGATGTAACAACAGTTCCCCCACTAGTAGAAACTATTTTTTTCTTAGTTGTAGTTGTAGTTTTTTTAGTAGTTGTAGTAGTTTTCTTAGTAGTGGTTGTTGCTTTCCTAGTGGTAGTTGTTGTTGATTTAGATAAATAAACTGGAGTTGTTGTGGTTGTAGTTTTTGTTGTGCTGGTAGTATTTTCAACATTATTAACAAGTGTGGTATTAGGAGCATTTATAATAATATCTTCTGGATGAGTATTAAACAAATTAGACAAATAATTAATACCTGTTTTTACATCACCAACTAAATCAACAAAAAAACTTACACCATGCTTACTTTCCATCATAGCAAAGAAACTAGGATCATTTTTTTTATTTTCAACATCTCTAAAAAACAAATCTATTAGTCCAGCACCTTCTAAAACAGCCTTTTTTGACAATCTAGATCAATAGTCTTCAAAAACAAGAGGATCATTAACGTCATATTTATTAAACCCCTTTGATATTTTCCAATCTCTTCCTATTATTTTTGCCAACTTATAGACATTATTATACTCCCTATCTCACCCCAATAAATAGTATTTATCAGTTTTACTGGTTAAATCAACAGCTGAATGTTGGAATATCTCTGGATAAGCATATTCTGCACTAACAATAGTGTCTTCGCTGTAAAAGTTATTATTTGTATACAATGCTATATTATAAAAATAATCGTAAATATCAAATCTTTTTATTAACGATGTTTTTTTCAAACCATCAAACAATAATCTGAAATCGTTAGATGTTTTATAAGAGCTCAGTAGTTCATAACTACTCTGGTCATTTGGTGGCATGTGAGTATCAGCTCTTGTGTGAGGAGGAGAAGTTAAATCTTGCAGCAAATGTAATACATGTCCTAAAGCATAATATGCTTCTTTTTTATTACCTTTTAAATATTCATAAATAGCTCTATTGTAGGTTTGATTAGACTTAGATTCTATATACATTTTAGGAATAAACCTAGAAGAAGTTAAAAAAAGAACATCGTAAGACGATTGTCTCGCCTGATCATTTACTCAGATTCTTGAAGTCACTTCCGGAATAATACTTTCTATTCCACCCATTTTTCAAGCTCTGTTATAGATCGGATCGTAAAAATGATTTATACTTCTTAAACCATTATCCTCGTCCATACTTCCTTTTTTAATTCAATATTTTTCTGATTGTAATATTTTAGTATTTCCTTGCAAATTATATATCTCAACGGTAATATCTGTTAAACTTGGATGTGTTGTTTTGCAATCATATGCAAAAATAACAATTGGAAACATCAGAAAAACTATAGCATAAAACAATATGCTAAATTTTAAATTTTTATACATAACCAACAATTAATTTTATTAAAAGGAATAAATTTTTCATACTTCAGAAAGAACAACGGATTCGTCGAACGTTTTAGTAGGTAATAGAAATCCTATCTGTGTTAAAAATTCATCCTTATCGTTAAATATTTCTAATACATAAGAATTTTCTCCTACAAGTCTTTTCTTTATATTTGTTTGCAACAAATCTTCCATCATAAGATCCCACATTCCGTTCTGATCTACTTCATTTAATGCCTTTTTATACCTCTCTTGTTTATCTAAAACAAAATATTTTGAAGCTAATTCAATATCTTTTTTCTTCAATGCGCTTAAAAATAATTGATAAGTCTCTTCTGGTGTTTTCCCTCCATATGAATCTTCGCTATATGCTTTCTCTTTTTTCTCAATATTATTTAAAAATACATTTGTTTTAACTGCCATAATCACTCCGTCCCAAAAGTTTTTATTTAACAAAAAACTTAACAAAAAAACTACAATAGCAGCTAGTAAAATAATTTTGATTCACTTTTTAATTTTTTTACTTGCTACTCTTTTTGCAATACGATCGTCATTCATAAAATTAAATTATAAAATTTTTATTAAATTACAAATTAAATAGAACTTTTCTTTTCTCAAATATAAAAGGTCGACCTAAGTTCTTAAAATAAAAAATCGCAGCAAATAACTACGATTATTTTAAAATCATTAAATTGATATTTTTACCGAATTTAAAACAAAAAACACAACAAAACAATATAAATATTTAATTTTAAGCATAAGACACTATATGTTAATATAATTAAATCTTAAATATTTGCTAAATATATTTAAATACTTTTTAAAAGTGATTTTAACAAATACAAAGTTTCAACTTTTAATCTCGTTTTTACAAAAAACTTTTGTTTTGGAGACAATAACTCACCTAACCCAGATAACAAGTTATTTTCATCTACCATTTCTATCATATCAATACATTTTTTAACAAAATCTTTAAATTTTAATTTAGTTCTGTTTTCAATAATATCTTTATTCATAGGCCACATATTTTCTAAAAAGAAATGCACATCATATATATCTCTATTTGTTTTACCCATTCTTTCATACATGGCAACAAATTTATGAGCAAACATATCTTCTTTGCACATAACATTCATTAAAACACCCAAATACGACATTCTTTCGTATTTAGAATTAAAATCTCTTGTATTTATTTCCACTTTAACGTTTTTTGCCAAAATATCTTTATTTTTGTAATCAAGCAAAAAAAACAATGTATATCTCTTAACATTAAATTTTTTAACAACTCCATATTTTTCTAATATAAATTTTATTTTATCAAAAACTATTTCTTTTTTAGAACTATCTAATAAATCAAAATCTAAATCGACCGAAAAACGACTTAAACCATAAAATAACTTCGCCGCTGTACCTCCTTTAAAACCAATAGCAGATCTCATTTCCTCATCAAGAAATATATCTTTTAAAATATTTATTAAAATACTTTCGTGAACAATTGTATTAAATCCCATAATAATTATTTATTTTATTTTTTAGATATTTTTTCCAACTCTTTTACTATTTTCAACATCCTTTTATTATTGCCATAAATGAGCATTAAATCATTTACCTTCTCTCAGTCTAAAGCAGACAAATTGTCAAAATAATAATCTTTATTCAAATATAGTGTGTCTAAAAAAGCTCTTTCAGCGCTAGCAATTCAAACACCTTCTTTTTGATATAAACCACGATGATTTGTCAAAGTTACATTTCTAATAGTTCTAAAACAATATTTTTGACCATTAATCACAATATCTTTGGTTTTATACGAAGCCACATAAATAGAAGTATATCCTTGAAAAACCATACCTTCATGTTGAAGCACTGTTTCAAAGCTAATATATGAAGGTATATATATTTTATTAGCCACTTCATACCTATTATAATCAATACTTTTGGCATATAAACCACGTCTCAATCTTATCAATTGTTTGTTTTTAATATAGTAATTAATTCTAGAAATAGCAGCTTTAGTATCTTTTTCGTTTCACAAAAAAAGAATTTCTCGAAAAGAAAACACAGTCTGCTTTTCTTTTAAAATAATTTTTAAATAATCACCTTTTTTCATAATTTAAAGTCTAAACATAAGATTAAACCCAACCTTTGGACTATATATTAATATTATACCATAAAAATTATAAAATACCACTATATATAGCCTAATTCTTTTTTAACTTGATTTAAATAATATTTTATCATATCGTCTATCAATATATTTGTAATATAAATAGAAATCTCTCTTTTATTTAAATTAGACGTATCAACCTTTCAAAAATTAATATTTTTTTCTTTTACTATCTTTTCTATATTTTCTAAAGCATTATTATATTCTTCTACTCTTCTTTTGTTTAGAAAACTTCTTTTTTCTAAAGAAAGATTATTTTCGTAGTCTCTAAGCAAAACAACACCCACATCTGCATACATAGCAATTATAATATTTATTTTATTTTTTGACTCTAAACAAATTTTATCTTCTAAATCAATATACTCGCTTTTTCCAATTTGATCATTAGAAAACAATCTATTAATTCAAACCAAACTATCAACAAGACCCCTATCAGATAAAATAATATTAACATTTTTTAACAACCTTCTATCAATTTCTTTTAAAATACTTTCATATATCTTAAAATTAACAAAGGGTATGCTTTTGTTCTTTCATTTAGAAAAATAATACTCTTTGTATTTTTTAGTCTTAGTAAATTCTTCAACAAAATCACATTTAAAACCTGCTTTTACAAAAAAATCAATTAAATTATTTAACAATTTGGTTTTACCAGCACGAGGAGTTCCTGCCAACTCAATTACATAAGGTTTTGTATTTTTTATCAAACCTTTTAATTTTAACAATTCTTTACTTTTATAATATAACTTCAATAAATCCAAATAATATTCATCTTTATAAATATTATTAATTTCAACAAAATTTTCTTCTTTTTTGCCACAAAAAACAATATCAATTAAATTTCTTAATCTTACAAACATAGGCAAACTAGCGTCTTCATTGAAAATTAAACTTTGATAAATATTTTCATAATATCATTTTTGTTTTTCAAACCCAGCATTAAATCTATCAAAAAGACTGTTGTTTTGATTCTTGCCTATAATATTAGCAATATCTTCTAAATTGCTTATCTTATCGGCACAAACAACAGCCTTATGACGTATATCTCCATTCACAATTTTATCAATTGTAATTTGTTTCCTTTCCTCCCAAGACAAAGATTTATCCTCTTCGGTAGCAAACATTACCAACGCAACAACATCTTGACTAAATATTTTATTAAGATCTTCTTTTGTATATTCTGTATCTTCTATAACATCATGTAAATAACCAGCCGCAACAACATTCTTATCAAATCCATATTCTTTTAAAATATTAGCCACATCAATAGGATGCAAAACTATAGGATAATCAATATAGCCTTTTCTAACTTGCCCTTTGTGAGCATTAATTGCAAAATTTAAAGCCTTGGTTTCTATATCCATGTATTAAATTTTAATATTAAAAATATTGTAATATATAATAACAAAAAAGTCAAATAAAAAACATAGCTTGTAATATGCATTTTGTTCACAAAAACAAAAAAACGACAAGAGTATTTCTTCTTGTCGTTTTATAATAGCCTTCTCAATCTTTGCACTTCTTTATGCAAAGATTCAACGTAACTGTTATAGTTAGTGCTTTTTAATAATCCATCTTTTATTACAAAAACATCTGTCAAATGAATTTGTTCCATAAAAGAACGATCATGAGACACTAACAAAATAGTACCTTGATAATTTGATAAAGCATCAACTAGAGCCTCGGTGGCTTCAATATCCAAATGATTAGTTGGTTCATCTAATAGCAATACGCTACTAGATATTGCTGAGAAAAATGATAATATCAACCTCGTTCTACCGCCAGGACTTAACTCCCAAACTTTCTTATTAAATTCATTATCAGTAAAACCAAACTTTGATAACAAATGGTAAGCAGTTTGATCATCTATCCCTTCTTTGTTTCTCAAAAACTCAAACAAGGTTGAATCCTTTGGCAAGTTTTCATGCTCTTGCATCAAATTTCCAATTACCAAAGAATTGTTCAAAACAACTTTTCCTGCTTTAGGAATTATCTGACCAATTATAGTTTTTAGTAAAGTAGTTTTGCCCGATCCATTAACTCCTAAAATTCCAATTCTGGAACCAAAAGGAATATCAATCGAAATCGGACCTAACTTGAACTTACCAACTATAGCAACAACATCTTTTAATTCAATATTGTACTTTGTATATTTTTCTGATAAATTCAATGGGATTTTTAGTAATGGTTTCTCTTTAGGTCTTTCTACTTTTTCCATTTGAATTAATCTTTGTTCAATAGCCTTAGCAGCTTTTGAAGATTTGGCAGCCCTATCCCGACGGACTCCCCTTGAAAATTTATCATTATCAGATCGGCATTGATTTCTACCTTTACTTGCCCACGATTTCTTTTGTATGATAGTGCTTTCAATTTTTTTAATCTCTTCTTGCTGGCAATCATATTTATCTTTTTCTCTTTGAATTTTTTTCCTCTGCTCAACAAGATAGTCACTATACCTACCACTAAAGACATTAATATTTCTTGAAAACCAATCAATTTCAAACACCCTGTCAACAACTCTATCCAAAAATCTTCTATCATGTGATACAATAATCACTGTTGCTTTTGAATCAACGACAAATTGTTCCAGCCAAATCAAAGCTGGTAAATCCAAATTATTAGTTGGCTCATCTAATAACAAAACATCTACTCCTTTTAACAAAATAACTGATAAAAACACCTTCTGTTTTTGACCACCGCTCAAATTATTCATTGGCTTATCTATTTCAGAACCATTGAAACCAAAGCCTTCTAAAATTACTTTCATACGATGTTCAAAAGCGTAGCCATCAAAACGAATATATCTTTGTTGAATATCAGAATACTCTTTTAAAGAATCAGCATCTTGTAAATTACTTTCCAATTCTGCCATTCTTTTTTCTAATTCTAAAATGAC
>CAZDQI010000027.1:0-7639 GCA_964507765.1 uncultured Candidatus Saccharibacteria bacterium | reverse complement strand
CTTTTTGAATTGATTTGATATAGCTATCATCTTTAACATAAATCATAAATTCTTGTATTGCCGGTTTATCAATTCCTAATTTTTCATTACCACGTAATGCATGAAGCCCACCGTTAAAAACATTCATCAAAAATGCAACTTGACTTTGTTTCTTCCCCATATATCCATAAACTTCTCTAATGTATTCATATAGTTCCATATTCTTTCTCTGAGCTGCAACTTTAGCCAAAGCCAAAGATACAGCTAAAGTTGTATTTCCTCCTCATTTATCTAAATTAGCCATCAACAAATTATCAATTTCTTTTTGATCAAATACACTAAATTTTTTATCAATCAAAACTTTTTGAATTTCTAAAATATTTTTCAACGCCATTTCAGTTGAAACAACTGGTGCTTCTCCTTTGCCAGTTGATTTACCAGCCGGCACCATAGCTCAAGTACCAACTAAATCATTATTCAATCTAATCCTTACTTTAATGGTTGATTTATTCCTAGAATCAAAAACTTCTTCTGCTTCAATTGATTTAATAAATAATGGATTTGTTTCCTTACATTCTAAATCTCTTCCACTTAAATCACTATCACTTAAAACTTTAACTAATTCATTAACCTTATCATCACTATCAAGTCAACATTCTTTAATTTGTTTTGTCTTTTTATCAAAAACAATAAAAATTGGTAAAGATAATGGCGCTTCTATTTGCATCACCTCTTCGGTTTTTAATTTCCTTCCTAAATTTAATTCTTTCAAATACACTAAAATAGATCTTAAACTATTACCATGGGCAGATAAAACAACATTTGAACCATCAAAAATCTTACTCAAAACATTTTCAGAAAAATATTTAATTGTTCTTTCTTTAACATCCATTAAATTCTCACCTAATCCAGGACGAGATTCATCAGTATCATACCCACGTCTTCAAGTTTTAAATTGCTTTTCACCAACTAAATTACTTAAACATTCACGATTTCAACCCATTAACATCCCATAATTCCTTTCTTTGATATTACAATTTTCAATAACATTTAATTTATCTTCAATATCAAGCCCTTTAGAAAACAATTTTAAAGTTTCCTGAGATCTTAATAAATCAGAACAAAAACCAAAATTAAAATTAACTCCTAATTTTTTAACTTTCACCCCTGCTTCAAAAGCTTCTTTCTTCCCCTTTTCAGTAATCATAGATTGGTGTCATGCCGCAAACTTATTTAAAACTGCTTCACTCCAAGATGTTTCCCCATGACGAATTAAACATAAAACTCCAAATCTATCATTATCTCATAAATTAATATCTTTAATTTTTTCATATTCTCTGTATTTCAAAACTTCAGCATTTTTAGAAATATATTGTTTAGCTTGTTTTACCATTTCATTTTCTACCTTTAGTCCAGCAAATGTTCTTTTTTCAGCAATTTCAATTATTTGTCTTGCTGCTGATTTCATATTTCCCGCCTTTCTCCCTTCAAAAATCTCAATCAAAACATCTAAAACATAATCTAAATTAAATTGTATTTCAGCTAAAACCTTAGCTGAAATTTTTGATTCAGCATGTTGTAAATATTCATAAACAACTTGTTTAAAATATCCATTTTCTAAACTGTTATAGTATTTAACTATTTTATCAACCACCTTACTATCATTTTTCAAAAGTTTTTCAGAAAAATTATCTTCTAGATATTTCTTAATTTCCAAACCCGCCATTCTTAAATATTTTGTTCTTCTAACATCATCTCTATCTAAACAATCAGGACTTTGATGAGGCGAGCCTGTCTTTAACCCAAAAGCACTAGTGCTGTAAGCAATATCAGCAATAGTTGTATCTAATGTTTCTCCTGAACGATGAGAAACAACTCAAGAAAAATTATTAACTTCTGCTAATTTAATAGCATCAATAGCTGAAGTCAAAGTCCCTATTTGGTTTGGTTTTATCAAAATTGAATTAGCAGCTTTTAAATCAATTCCTTTTTGTAATAATTTTGTATTGG
Organism: uncultured Candidatus Saccharibacteria bacterium; assembly: GCA_964507765.1. Lineage (GTDB taxonomy): Bacteria > Patescibacteriota > Minisyncoccia > UBA6257 > JAKLIH01 > JAKLIH01. The sequence goes on along the minus strand of CAZDQI010000027.1, from coordinate 5,650 downwards.
TTACAAAAATATCATCACCAATTAATGTAATTTTGTCCCCCATTTCTTTTTGCATTTTTTCTCAACCTAATCAATCATCTTCACCTAAACCATCTTCAATTGAAATAATTGGATATTTATTAATTAACTTTTTGTAATACTTAATCATTTCATCACTTGTAAATTCACCAATCCCCATATTATATTTACCATTGTTATAAAAAGAAGATGCCGCTGAATCTAAAGATATATAAATATCTTTACCTGGTTTATACCCTGCTTTTTCAATCGCTTCAATAACCAATTGTATAACCTTTTCTGGATCATTAATTTTTCGAATTGATAAATTTTTTATCATTTCTCCTAAAGACGCATTTTTACCGCCAACACTCATCACATCTTTCATACATACATCACTAAATTTTTTAACCAAATCCATAATATTTTTTTACAAAATTATTAAAACATATATATAAATTGTATCAAAAAGAAAAATAAAAAACAATAAAAAAGCTTAGCAAATATTGCTAAGCCCTTTACTTGTTATTCCCCCTTTTTCCCTTCTTTCTCTTCTTTCTTGGCCTTTACTTGTAGAAATGTTGCATCTGGCGGTAACCCATAATACTTAGCAATTATTCCCAAGCCAAAAGAAAATCCTTCTCTAGCTTTTTTAATTATCGCCTGGAACACATCTTCGCCTCCACCTAATTTAAAGATATCTCTAATTTCTTTTTCAAAATATTTTATATCAAACACATGTATATCTTCTCAAGAATGAACATTAACCATACCTCTATCTTCTGCCTCTTTAGCTAATGTTGGCTTTTCTTCTACATCTCTATCTAACCTATCTTCATTTACCAACGGAACCTCTCCCTTGCTTGAACCTACTGGTTTTTGATCAGTCCGCTTAAACATCCCAAATAAACTCATAATTGTTTTTTAATATTTTAATTAATATACATATATTATATAAACATTTTATTTTATTGTCAAATCAATTTCAATGATTTTTTTCTTCATTTTTTGACCTAATACAATTGATACATCATTCTTACCAACACCAAAATGTTTAGCAACTTGCTTAACAATATCATTATTGGCCATATTATCTCTAGCTTCTTTTTTAGTATAAACAATATAGGAACCATCTCCTAATTTTTCAACCCCATTTTTATTACTTTTCAATTTCACATTAACTAATATCTTCATATTTAAAAATTATTCAAAACAAAAGAAGATACAATTGCAGCAGTTTCGGCTCTTAAAATCCCTGATCCTAAATTCATAATTAAAAAACCATTTTGTTCAGCTAAAAACAATTCATCGGTTAAAAAACCACCTTCTGGACCAATAAATATATTTACATTTTTAACTTTATCTTTTTTGATTTTTTTAACAATATCAACCATATCTTTCCCACTCCTATCACATAAAATATTTAAATCTTTTTCCCATTTCTTACTTAATAAACCACTCTTAAAATCACAAATATCATTTAAAACAACTTTCTCACATCTTTCTGATTGTTCAATTGCTTCTTTAATAATCCTATTTAATCTTTCAAAATTCAAATTAGTTTTAACTGTTCTTTGGAATATAACTGGTGTAATATTTAAAACCCCAACTTCAACTGCTTTTTCAGCTACTAATTCAAAATTATCTTTTTTCAAAATAGAACAATACAAATTAACTCTATTATTAGAAATATTAATATTTTCTACCAAATCTATTAATTTTAATTGCACAAAACTAGAACAAACATTCATAACTTCACACAAAGCTTCTTTTTTATTCAAATCAATTAAAATCAGCCTTTCTCCTTTTCTTAATCTTAATACATTCTTGATTTGATTTATCAATTCTCGATCTTTAATCATCAACAAGCCATCATTAAAATGAAAATTATATACAAATCTATGTATTTTCATGTCTTATTCTCCTAATATTTTTTTAATTTCGCCTTGGTATTTACCTGCTAATTTTTGAGCGACTTCCATTTGGCTTAACCCACTCTTCATCTCACTTTGCATTTCTTCTGCCATTTTCTTAAAAAATTCAGGATTTTTAACAACCGCATTAACAATTTTATCTTGTTTATCTTTTGGCAAATTCAATTTCTTAATTTGAGCCATTAACATCTTTCTCAATATAAATTCTTGTAACATTTTTAAATATTTAACTTTTAATAGAAATATATTAACATAAAAAATACTTTAATACAACATTTGATAAAAACACAAAAATATACTATAATTAACCCAAATAATAAACAAAAATATGTATATCATAGAAGTTATTCCTCTTCAGCATTTACCTAAAAATGTATCTCAAATACTATCATATTATCATAAACAACCTATACAAAAAGGCACTATTGTTGAAATACAAGTAAAAACAAAAAAAATACTTGCTTTAGTTGCTAATTCAACCCCAATAAGTAATTTAAAAAACGAATTAAAATCAAATGCATTTACCTTAAAAAAAATATCAAAAATTGTTACCGAAAAACCAATTGTTGATAAAACATTTTGAAATATATCAAAATTCATTAGCACTTATTATTTTGACGACTTAACTAGAGTAGTAAAGATATTGCTACCGTCTAATCTAAAGTCACTAATTAAATATTTAAACAAAAAAACAGTAGATCAAGATATAGATAAATTAGAAATAAACAAAAAAACAGAATACATATTTAACAAAAACATATATCAAGATATTACAAATGCTTTCAATAATAAAAAAAGTATTTTATTTACCTTCCCAACCGAATCTCACTTATCTTTTTATTTAAATCATTTCAAACAAGTTTTTAATGAAAATAATTTTGTAATTCTTGATAAAAAAGCATCAACAAAAAACAAAAATATATGATACAACCAACTACTTCAAAACCAACCTAAATTAATATTTGGCCTTAGAAAAACCCTAGGATTTCCTTTAGATAACATTGCTTTAATTTATGTTTTTGACAGCAATAATGAAAGCTATAAATCTTGAGACTTAAGACCATATTTTAATTATGAAACAGTAATATCTTTATTAGCTCATCAAAAGAAAATACCAATCTATTTCCAAAAAAACGATTTATACATATCAAAATCAAAAAGCATTAAACAAGATATAAAAATATTTAACACCATAACTCCAAAAACAAACCCTAAAACCCAAATAATTGTAAACAAAGACTTTAACAAAAAAGATTTACTTGGTTATTCAATCAAACAAGATATTTTTAAATTAATTAACAACAAACAAAAATGAATAATTTTCTTAAATAAAAAAGGTTTTTGAAATGGCGTTGAATGTAAAAAATGCAAAACCATTCTTTTTTGCGATAAATGCAATAAACCATTAACATATTTCAAAACAAAAAAAGAAAATTATTTAAAATGCAGTTTATGTAATCAGAAATACCCTGTAATTATGACTTGCCCTAAATGCAAATCACATGAATTTCAACCAACAACCTTAGGCGTTGATAAATTAGAACAAAATATACTACAAATGTTAAAACAAAAAGATATTAAAATATTTAATATTCAATCAGAAGAAAAAGAAGAAATAATCCAAGAAAATATCTCTAATTTCCTAAACAACAACAATGGAATATTAATAGGTACAAGTATCATCTTAAGACCTCAAATTAAAAATATTGAAAATATTGCCATTCTTAATATTGATAACTTATTCTATATCCCTAATTATAATACTGAAGAAAAAATATTAAACACTATATTAAAACTAAAATCAATTGCTACAAAAAACATATACATAAAAACAACCTTAAAAAACAACAAAATATTTGATATTATAAGAAATGATTCGTACCATGATTTTTGAAAAAACGAATTATCTCTAAGAAAAAAATACAATTTCCCACCTTACAGTCAAATAATTCATATTGAATATAGAGATATTGACCAAATAAAATCAAAACAAGAAATAGAAAAATATTACTTAAAAATTAAAAAAACAATTGAGAAAAACAATCTTGAAAACAAATTCATAATTACCAATATATCTCCTAATTATCATGAAAAAATAAAAAATAAATATTACTGAAGTTTTAATATAAAAATGAAATTAAAAGACCCAAATATATTAACTTCAAACGATATAAAAATGAGAAATCAATTATTAAAACTACTCCCTTCTGATTTTTACATCAATGTCGATCCTATTAATTAATTTAAAAAAACAATATGAAAAACTTACAAAAAACAGATAAACAAATGTATAAATTATTCAACCAAGAATTACAACGCCAACAAAATACATTAAGTTTAATCCCATCAGAAAATATAATATCAGAATCAATAAAAGAAACTATTGGTTCTCACCTAAGTAATAAATACGCTGAAGGCTATCCAAACAAAAGATATTATCAAGGTATGGAATTTATAGACCAAATAGAAACATTAACAACAAACAGAGCAAAAAAACTATTCAATGTAGAATATGCCAATGTTCAACCTTATTCTGGATCAATTGCTAATTTAGAAGCATATTTATCAATAATAAAACCTAATGATAAAATCATGGGTTTAAACTTATCAAGTGGTGGCCATTTAACTCATGGCAACCAAGTTTCATTCACTGGTAAATTATTTAAATCAATCAGTTATGATGTTGATAAAACCGGAAATCTAAATTACAAAGAAATAGAAAAAATAGCATTAAAAGAAAAACCAAAATTAATTATTGCTGGCACTACAGCATATTCAAAAATATTAGATTGAAAAAAATTCTCACAAATTGCAAAAAAAGTAAATGCCTATTTAATTGCCGATATTTCGCATATTGCTGGCTTAATTGCAGCTGAAGTTTATCCTTCACCATCTAATTATGCTGATATTATAACCACAACAACACATAAAACCCTAAGAGGCCCAAGAGGAGCCATGATCATGGTAACAAAAAAAGGTATTAAAAAAGATCCTGATTTAATTAAAAAAATTCAACAAACTGTATTTCCTGGCATCCAAGGTGGCCCACATATTAATACTATTGCTGGAATTGGTGTTGCTTTACAAGAAGCATCAATTAATAAATTTAAAACTTACGCAAAACAAGTAATAAAAAACACACAAACATTATGTCAAGAATTAAAAAAATATAATTTCAATATTGTAAATAATGAAACCGAAAGTCATTTAATCTTAATTGATTTACAAAACAAAAATATGATTGGTAATTTAGCAGCAGAAGCTCTTGAATCAGTAAATATTATTACTAACAAGAATTCTATACCTTTTGATCCTAACCCACCATTTTATCCATCTGGAATTCGTCTTGGCACCCCAAGTATTACCACTCGTAACATCAAACAAAAACAAATCAAACAAATTGCAAAATTAATAAATGATACAATTGAAATAATAAAACAAGAAAAAGAAAAACAAAATATTAATTTTAATGAACAAAAGAAAAAAGAAATCAGATTAAAACTGATTTCAAATTGTAAAAAAGATCTTGATAAAATCAAAAAACAAGTCTTAGAAATTTGCAAACAATTTCCAATAAAATAAATATTTAAAAATCCGTCAAAATTAACACTATGACGGATTTTCTATTGATATTTACTTTTTACAGGAATAACTCTATTAATATTATACATCTTCTTGATAAACAATTTCTCTAACAATATTTGTAATTTTATTTAATT
>CAZDQI010000026.1:0-8281 GCA_964507765.1 uncultured Candidatus Saccharibacteria bacterium | reverse complement strand
AAAAACCACCTTTCGGTGGTTTTTATCTATTTTACATATTCAATAACTCTTTTTTCACGAATAGCTAATATCTTAATTTCCCCATAAAAATCCATTTCTTCTTTAATTTTACCAGCAATTTGTTTTGCCAATTTTGCCGTACCATAATCATCAATCTTATCTGGAAAAACAAAAACTCTTAATTCTCTACCAGCTTGAATCGCATAAGCTTTTTCAATTTCTTTAAATGATGTAGCTATTCTTTCTAAATCTTCTAATCTCTTTAAATAATTCTCCAAAGATTCTTTTCTTGCTCCAGGGCGTGAGGCAGATATAGCATCTGCAGCCATAATTATTGCTGCTTCGACTGTTTCTACTGGATAATCTTCATGATGTGATTGCATTGCCTTAATTACTTCTTCTTTAATATTGTATTTTTGTAATATCCTTCTACCAATTTCAACATGCGATCCTTCTAATTCATAATCGATTGCTTTACCAATATCATGAAGTAAACCAGCTTTCTTAGCCACCATAACATCTGCGCCAATTTCAGAAGCAATCATACCTGATAACATTGCTACTTCAATTGAATGAGTTAAAACATTTTGACTGTAACTAGTACGATATTTTAATCTTCCCAACAAAAATACTAATTCTGGCGGCAAATCAAGAATTCCTACTTCATAAACAGCATCTTCTCCTGCTTTTTTAATTAATTCTTTTATTTCCTGTTCAGCTTGTAAAACTTTTTCTTCTATTTTAGATGGCTGTATTCTTCCATCTAAGATTAATTTTTCTAAAGCCATTTTAGCTATTTCACGACGTATTGGATTAAAAGACGATAAAGTAATAACATCTGGGGAATCATCAATAATTAATTCTACTCCTGATATTTTTTCAAAATGACGAATATTTCTCCCTTCTTTACCAATAATTCTTCCTTTAATATCTTCTGAATTTATTTGAACAGTAGATATTAAATGCTCACTTGCATTTCCATGTCCGTATCTCTGAATAGAAGAAATCATAATATCATTAACCTTCTTTTCAATTTCTTCTTTTTTATTATTTTCCAAATTCCTTATCGCTGACAATAATTCATGTTTACTGTCTTCTTCAATTTTATTAAGCAATAATTCTTTTGCCTCTTCTTTTGACATATTTGCAATATCTGATAATCTCTTTTCCTCTGACTCTTTCATCTTTAAAATATCTTCTTTGATTATCTTTAATTTAGAAATATCTTCTTCTACTTTTTTCTGATTTTTATCTATCTCTATTTGCCTACGATCTAACAATTCCTCTCTTTTTATTAAGCGACTTTCGTTTTTATCTGTTTGTTCTTTCCTCTCTTTTTCGTCTTTACGTATATCTTCTAAAATTTTAGTCGCCTCTTCTTTTGCTTGTAAAACAATTTCTTTAGCTTTTTCTCTTGATTCTTGAATTTTTATCTTCAATTGCGCTTCAACTGAATCCGCCTTTGAAACAGCTAAATATTGTCTTACAAAATAACCAATTATACTTCCTAAAATAAAAAGTATAATGCCAATCATCATTGGATTATTAAGCATGATAATATTTTAACAACTACCCAATTAATTCATACAAACACCTACTTTTAAATTGTTAAAAGTATTTGAATATTTTTGTATTTTAAAGTAATAAAAATTAGTTAAATAATTGATTTTCATAATATTTTGTACTTTCTATTAATTAAATAGCTGATCTTTTAGTTAAAATTTACAGTATTATTAGGGTTTCCCCTATAAATACAATATAGCAAATTTTTTTTATTTATGCAACAATCATCATCACTTAATTTAAAAAACTCCAGAGAGATTGGTTATTAAAAAAGTCGGGTATATACCCGACTTTTTCTATTATTTCATCGTCATTTTTCCAAAACCCTGTCTTAATCCTTTTCTCTGCATACTTGGTCCAGAGCAATCACCTTTTTGGCTTTCTATTCGTTCTCTCATGGTTTTTGCTTGGTCTTCTGTAATTTTATTATCTTTAAGTAATTGATTGATATCATTAATTTTAGTATTTTTTACTTGATCTCTAAACCAAACAATATCTAATCCTTTATTTTTTAAAATATCAATAAAATTTTTACCAGATTCAATTTCTTTTTTCAACCAATCAATGGAAACATTTAATATACCAGCTTTTGTTTCCATATTCCTATTAAAACCCAATCTATTGCCGCCATTAGAGAATCTTTGAGTTTCCGCTAATGCTTCCTTCCCCAAAAATCCTACACATAACACCAAACTTCCTAAAATAACACTTGTTAATATTTTCTTGTTCATGACTTTAATTTAAAATTTATTAAAAGGAATTACGTCTCGACCTTTATACTTATTATTACAACCATTTACAGAATTTATTTCATTTTCAAAATTATAAGGTCTTATCTTAAATATTTCCATTTCTTTATCATTCCTTTTAATACTTACCCAAACTATATCCCCTTCTTTAAAATTAAATTTAGTCTTGTTTTTTAGCATAAATCGACTATCTGTTTTAATAGAAAAAACTTCACCACTCTCTATCTGAACAAATATTTCTCCTGATTCTTTAACTTCTATTATATTCCCCTTTTTAATAAAACGAAAAACTCCTTTTTTATGCTCTTTTTTAATTCAATTATTAATCACTGGTTTTGATTCATAAATATATCTAAAAGCCTGTGTACTATTAATTACAAAACCAACAATAAATAACATTAAAACCACAGTAACAAAAACAAAAAGTTTTGATTTTCGATACAAAGGAGTAATTATCCCTAAACACTTTAATAAAACAAAAATAAATACCAACATAAATAAAATCAACAACCAAGGTAAAGAATAAATCAACATTTTAACTGTAATTATATCTCTAAAAAATATTACACCATAATTAAATATTAAAAAGATAATTGCTCCAAATAGAAATAACGAGAAGAAAGAAATTAAAAAAGAAATAGTAATCAATAATATTGTTTTAAACAAAAAAATCCATCTTGGTTTCATAGAAATTCCACCTTGTTTTATTTTTTCTATAATTTTTCCTTTATTAAATGCCATTTTTGTTTTTATTGTTAATATATTTATTATAATTTTTCCTAACAAGTTCTTTGGCCCTTCTTATCCTAACTCCTACTGTTGCTATTGGTATTTTAATAATATCTGCTATCTCTTTATAAGACATATCTTCAAAATAATATAAAACTAATACTTCTTTATATTTATCTGGTATTTTGTTTATATGATCTTTAAGTCATTTATCAAGTTTATTTATGTCTATTTCTTCACTCATGCTTTTGCCTGAACTGATTGGTATAATTACATCTCAATCAATATCAAATATTAATTTATTTTTTTGTTGTTTTTTAATATAATTAACGATTTCATTATGAGCAATACGATAAATCCACGGGGAAAACTTAAAATTAAAATTAAAGCTATTCAAATTAATATATGCTTTAATAAAAACGCCTTGTAACAAATCCTCTGCTTCATTATTATCATATATAAATCTATTAATATACCTAAATATCTTTTTCTCAAATCTATATATTAGAAAACCAAAAGCTTCTTTGTCGCCATTTATAATCTCTTTAACAATATCCTCATCTTTTTTTTCTTTATCATTAATCATCTTTTATAGCTTACAATATATATTACAACTTTTAACCTATAATATTTCATATTATACCATAATAATATCTTTTCATCTTAAAAACCCCTATTCCTAGGGGTTTTAACTTATTGGTTAATCTCTTTATTGTATAATTGCTTTTATCCTCCTAACTCCTTGAGAAGAAGCTTCTTCTTTAATAATTTTAAATTCTCCTAACTCTTTAGTATTATTAACATGGGGTCCTGCGCATATTTCTTTTGATCAATCTCCTATGTTATACACCGTAACTATTTCAGGATATTTTGACCTAAAAGAACCTAAATATCCTGATTTTAAAGCATCCTCTGTCTTCATTTCTTGAAAACTAACTGTTAATCCTTCTTGTATTTTTTCATTTACAATAGCTTGTATTTTTAACAATTCTTCTTCAGTTAATTTACGCCCAAAAGTAAAATCAAACCTCAATCTCTCATCATTAACATCTGATCCTTTTTGAAAAACATCTTCGCCTAACACATCTCTTAAAGCCTTTAATAACAAATGTGTTGCTGTATGCAATCTTTTTCTTTTTATATAGCTTTCCGAATTAGTGTCTAATTCTGATAAATTATGCCCTCCAAATTTACCCTCCAGTCCCGCTCTTGATATCTCTTTGTGTTTTTCAAATTCATCATTAAAACCATTTTCATCAACAACAAAACCTTTATTCTCTGCCTCTTCTTTTATTAATTCTATTGGAAAACCAAAAGTTTCATAGATATAGAAAGCTTTACATCCATCAATCTTTTTATCCGAAATATTATTAAATAATATATTTAACTCTTTTAATCCTTTTCCTAAAGTTAAATTAAACTTATCAACTTCTTTATTAATAACATCTAAAATATTATTGGATTCCATAATTTCAGTATAATAATCCCCACAAACGTTTTGTAAATTAGATAACATTTGTTTAAAAATATTATCCTCAATCTCTAATTGTTTTAAATGTCTTACTATACGACGAATTAAACGTCTTAATACGTATCCTCTATCAACATTAGCGGGTAAAACACCATTAGCAATTAAAAACACACTAGCTTTAAAATGATCGCTTACAATCCTGGCGCTTCTTTCAATGTAGTTTAAAGACTTGTTTTTAAGAAATTGTATTTGATCAAAAAATACATCCGTATCATATATTGATTTTCCCTCAAAGTCATCCCCAAAATTAACTGCCATTAACTGTCTTTCAAACCCAGCCCCACCATCAACACCAACATTTTCTAATAATTCTAAACTTCCATCTTCTTTTTTAAAATATTGGTTAAAAACTATTGTTCAAATTTCTATACCTTTAAAATATATTTCTGAACAAGGACCGCATATGCCTGTATCACCTACTGGTCCTCAGAAATTATCTATCTTTTCTCCTAATCCAATTTGGGATTCTTTTAGCCCCATCTTTTTTCATAAATCATAACTCTCCTGATCTATTAAAACATTATCATCACCTTTATACACTGTAACATAAATATCATCCATATTTAATTTCAACCCCTCTTTTATAAAATCATAAGCAAGCTTAATTGCTTCCTCTTTAAAATAGGCTTTATTAAAAGCAAAATTACCTAACATTTCAAACACAGTTAGATGACTTTTATCCCCCACCTCATCAATATCAATTGTACGAATACAAGGCTGAATGTTGGCAATTTTACAACTACCTAATGGTTCGTTTAAACCAGTATGATTATCTTTTATCGGATCTTTTTCTTTTGTATAATATGGTTTAAATTGTTGCATACCAGCCACATTAAACAAAACTGTTTTATCACCCTTTGAAACTAAAGATACTGGTTTAACAATTTTATGACCTCTTTTTTCAAAAAAATCTAAAAACAATTTTCTTAATTCTTTTGATTTCATTTAAATTTTATTTAATTATTTTATTTAAAATTTTATTTACTTCTTCTAAACTACCATCATTAGTAATTACTACATCAAAGATTTCTAAATATTTATCTCTTAATTCTTCTTCTTTTTCATTCAAATATCCAATCTTTATAATATTATCATATTTAATATGCTCCACCATTCCCAAATCACCTTCTGTATCTCCTATTAATATAACATTATTTCTGTTTTTAATCTTGCTTTTAATTTTTTCATCTTTAATAATAACTTCTTCTTTATTAAGAACATGAATTATTGGCTTTTTAATATCAACAAAATTTCCTTTATCATCTCAAATAATCTCATTTGCTACAAGATTAATATCTTCACTTGGAATATTAAATCTCTCAAAGATTTCTTTAATAACATCTCCACCTAGCCCATTAGATGTAACAATAGTTAAAGGAATATCATTATCATCAATAATTTTAAAAAACTCTTTGTAGTTATCTCGTAAACATATGCGATCTGATTTTACAATTGAAGTTACATCATCTTTAGTTAACCCACATTCTCTTAAAACAACGTAGTGTTCAGATCATCATTCTAACATTTTTAATTTTCTTTCTTCTCACTTAAGAGAAAAATCAATTTCATAAGGATGATATTTTTCAAATAATTTTTTAGCTCTATTTGAATAATCTGGTGTTAAATAATTTTCATCTCTTAAAATAGAAATAATAGAACTAACTTTTTCTCCTTTAAACCTATACTTGGTTAGTGTTTTATCAAAATCAGAAACAATATGGAATTTATCCGCTCCCCAATCTTTAAATTCTACTATTTTAGCATTTAATTCATGCTCATTTTTTATAAAAACATTATCCATATGTGGACGATAGAGGACTCGAACCCCTGACCCCTTGGATGTAAACCAAGTGCTCTAACCAACTGAGCTAATCGTCCTAAACACAGATATATTACCATTAAAATCGCATTTTTGCAACATTTTTATTGCTTTATTGTCTCCCTTATGTTATAGTATTAATAAGATAAACTAAACACAAATAATGATTATTGATGATGTTACTATACAATTAAAAGCTGGTAATGGTGGTGATGGCGCTGTTGCTTTTAATAAAAACTTAAATGAAAAAGGCCCAACTGGTGCCCGTGGCGGTAATGGTGGGTCTATTTACGGCATAGGTGTTTCTGATTTAGATGCCTTAAGGCCTTTTAGATATACAAAACAAATAACAGCTGAAAACGGTAAAAATGGTCGTGGTCAATTTATTGACGGTCCTGCTGGTGAAGATATTTTTATTAAGTTACCCGTTGGTACTGTTATTCATAATTTAGACACCAATACTGAATCAGAAATAGTAAAAGTAAATGAAAAAATATTAATTGCTAAAGGTGGCATTGGTGGTCGAGGTAATTTTCATTTTAAATCTTCAACCAACACCTCTCCTAAAGAATCAGAAGAAGGAAAACCAGGAGAAGACTTTAAAATAAGATTTGAATTAAAACTAATCGCAGATATTGGGCTTGTTGGGCTACCTAATGCTGGAAAATCTAGTTTACTCAATGAAGTAACTAACGCTAAAAGCAAAGTAGCTAATTACCCATTTACTACCCTTGAACCTCATCTTGGCGTATTTGAACATTTAATTATTGCTGATATCCCTGGTTTAATTGAAGGTGCTTCAACTAACAAAGGTCTTGGTATTAAATTTCTACGCCATGTTGAAAGAACAAAAACAATATTTCATTTAATTAGTTGTGAAAACGAAAAAATAATATCTTCATACAGAAAGATAAGAAAAGAATTAGAAAAATACAATCAAATATTTAAAACAAAAAAAGAATATATTATTCTTACAAAAACTGACACGGTTGATATTAAAAAATTAGAAAAAATAAAATCAAAATTTACAAAAATTAATAAAAATATTCTTTGTATTTCTATTTATGATTATGATAGTATAGAAAAGTTAAAAAAACTATTATATGAATTAAGTAATAAAAAACAAAAAGACCAGATATAACTCTGGTCTTTTTTGTTTTCATTGGTGTTATCAATTTCTATGACCACCACCAAATCTATTACCTCTTTCTTCTTTTGGACGAGCTTCATTAATAGTTAAAGCTCTTGAATTTAATTCTTTTCCATTAAGCATTTCTATAGCTTTTTGAGCTTCTTCTTCAGTTGACATTTCAACAAAACCAAAACCTTTTGATCTTCCTGTTGTTCTGTCAGTGATAACAGTAGCACTTTCTACATTTCCTGCTTGTGAAAAATGTTCTCTTAAATCTTCGTCTTTTATTTCATAAGGTAAATTTCCAACGTATAATTTTTTAGACATGATTCATTCTTATAGATAAAATAATTAAGCGACCTATCCTTACTCCTCTTTCTAGCTTACATCACTTTATCTGTGTAAGAAAAAATTCATAAGAAACATTAATAGTATAGCACATATACAACAAAAGTCAATGTGTTCCCAGGAGGAGTCGAACCCCCATCTAAAGCTTAGGACGCCCTTGTTCTATCCATTGAACTATGGGAACTTTTAAATGCGGAAGGGGTGAGATTTGAACTCACGAAAGTTTTACAACTTTACAGCTTTTCGAGAGCTGCGCTTTCAACCACTCAGCCACCCTTCCTTAATAAAAAAGTGGACCTGATGGGACTCGAACCCACGACCTCATGCATGCCATGCATGCGCTCTACCAGCTAAGCTACAGGCCCAATCAATTTGTATTATACCTTATTTCTTTAATATTTTCAATAGTT
>CAZDQI010000025.1:0-8386 GCA_964507765.1 uncultured Candidatus Saccharibacteria bacterium | reverse complement strand
AGAAAAAAATAATGAAATAAAATCAAGATATATAATAAAATAACAACAATAAATACTACATATATTAATCTTTTCATATTAATTATTATTAAATTTTTATTAATATATTAATTTTACCAAATTTACACAAAACATTCAAGTAAAATTATTTATCAAACAAGGTATTAAACTTTACTCAATCAAAATTTCAAGGATCTGTTTTTGTTGTTAAAGAAATATCAGTATGACCAGTAATATGTTTAATATCATAATCAAACTGTAAATATTTTATTAAATCAACTAATGAATTATACTGAAAATCGTTAGCTGAATCATTTTCGTGATGCAACAATTCTATTCCAATAGAAAATCTATTAACACTGGTCCTACCATCAAACAATTGGCTCCTGCCTGCATGTCAAGCCAAATCATTATCTTTAACTAATCTGTAAATTAAGCCTTCTCTTGAAATCAAATAATGAGAGCTAACATCATAGATTGCCAATTCATACATAACACCATCAACATCATATGGATTCATACCTAAAGCATCATATATAGAATGAACAACAACAGTGTCAACTTCTCTCTTGTCATATATCTTATCATGGCCCCAAGGAACAATTCTATCAATTATCCTATCCTCCATAGAATTCTTAAAATTCTGCCTTTCAAGATATTTATTAGCAATATTATTAATCACAACAACTGCTTTTTCCAAAATTACTTGGATTTTCCTTATTTCCTCTGTTTGTTTTGATATATTCTCATTTTCACTAGCCAAAACAGGATTTGGTAAAAAACACATAATCAAAAAAACAAATAATAATATATATTTTTTCATTTTATTTTTTAAAATATTAATGCAGGGGCACCTCGACTCGAACGGGGATCAACGGTTTTGGAGACCGATATTCTACCATTGAACTATGCCCCTAAAGGTAACCTTTTGTTCAATATTACACTAAATTAGTTATAATGTCAAATTATCAATTGCTTCATTTAACATTTGGCAATAAAGATTTAAACCAATTTTATTTATATTCCCAGACTGCTCTTTGCCTAATATATTGCCTGAACCACGTAATTCCAAATCCTTCATTGCAATTTGATAACCTGCTCCTAAATAATTAGCTTCTTTTAATGCATTTAATCTTTGTTTGGCTTTTAATTTCAAATCTTTGCTATACAAGAAATAAGCATAGGCCTTAGTAACGCCCCTACCAATCCTCCCTCTTAATTGATATGACTGAGACAATCCAAATCTTGTTGCATCATCAACTATCAACGTATTAACATTATCTAAATCTAATCCGTTTTCAACAATAACTGTTGTTACCAAAACGTCTATTTTATTTTGCTTAAAATCTTCCATTACTTTTAATATTTGATTTTCTGGCAATCTTCCATGCAAATAATCAATTTTTATATTTGGTAACAATTTTTTTAATTTCTTTACCTCGTTACAGATATTCATTACTCTATTATGAACATAGAATACCTGACCATCTCTTTTAACTTCAGCTTCAATCGCTGATACAACCAAACTGTCATCATAAGGCAATATATAGGTATTAATTTCTTGCCGATTAACAGGTGGTGTTAAAATGTTTGATATTTTTTTAAAACCAGACAAAGCCATGTGTAATGTTCTTGGAATTGGTGTTGCTGATAAATTCAAAATATGAACATTCTCATAAGTACTCCTTAATTTTTCTTTTTGCTTTACCCCAAATCTTTGCTCTTCATCAATTATTAACAAACCCAACCCATTAAATTTAATATTTTTATTTAATAGTTTGTGAGTACCAATCACAATATCAATTTCTCCCTTTTCTAATTTATCAAAAATTAATTCTACCTCTTTAGGCTTCTGTATTCTTGATAACATTGCAACCCTAATATCAAATTTATTCATTCTTTCATTAAAAGACTCAAAATGTTGTTTAGCTAAAATAGTTGTTGGCGCTAATAATATTACTTGCTTTTTATTAATTACCGCTCTAAAAGCAGCTCTTAAAGCCACTTCTGTTTTTCCAAAACCAACATCGCCTAAAACCAATCTATCCATTGGCTCTGGTTTTTCTAAATCACTCAACACATCGTCTATCGCCTTTTCTTGATCAGGAGTTTCCTCATAATTAAAATTTTTTTGAAATTCATTTTCTAAATATTCATCACTTTCTAGTTTAAACGCTTTAGCTACATTAACTTTAGCATATAATCTTAATAACTCTCCTGCTAACTTAATTAATTCTTCTTTGACTTTTTTCTTAGTATTAAACCATGTCTGTGTTGATAGTCTATGAATAGTTGGCTTATCAAAACCATAATACAAACTCAATTTATCACCTTTATCAATCGGAACTAATAATTTATCTGCATTATTGCTATTACTTGGTGGCGCATATTCTATTTCAAAATATTTATTATCACCCTCTTCTTTAATCCCTTTAAAAATACCAATGCCATGATCAATATGAACAACATAATCGTTCTCTTTCAAGCTTTTTAATTCAGGTAATGTTTTTAATATTTTTTCTCTTTTTTTAATATATTCTGGCTCTAACTCTTTTATATCTACAAAACTAATATCAGAAATATAGTTTGAAACAAACTCTATTCTAATTGGTTTAGAATAATTTAAACTAAAAATATCAATAATATTTCCTCTTACACTATACTCACCTTTAAATTTAACAAAATCAACTTTCTCAAAATTTAAATCATTAATATTTTTAATTAATGTTGATTGAATAATTTTCTGACCTTCATATATTAAAACACCCTTATCACCTCACCATGATTTTCTTTTAATTGAACTTTTCAATTTTGTTTCATTATTTTTAAATCACTCTTCATTTTTTTCTAAAAAATATGGAGTAACATTTAAAATTAAAAATTCATCCAACTTCATAAAATCTCTATTTAATTAATTTTGTAAATTTTTAATATATTTTCTCCTTAAAACAATAATTAAAACCAACGCTAGATTGCTCAACAAAAAATAGATTAAAAAAATAGATTTTTCAAAATTAAAAATTGACAAAGACAATATATTTAAAAGACTAGAAATAATACCAAAAATATAAAACACTCATTCTTCAGTTCAAGGTAAAATCCATGATTTAACCATTGTAGGAAGAAACGCTATAAAATCAGTAATTATCGACATAATCAAAGCTAATAATGGGTTTTTAGTTATATATCAAATGGCTAAAGAAGTAATTACCATCAAAAAAATCACCATATCTAATTTTGATTTTCCACCCATCCCTTTTTTAATTGATAGTAAAAATATTAAAAAATTTCCCACAAAAATAGCTAAAGCCAATCAAATCGCATTTCTATCTCCTTGAGCTAACAATGACGTAACAAATAAAACTGAAATTAAAGACATTAAAAACCAAGTTGTTCTTTGCGGGCGAAAACTACCTTTAATAATAGTTTTAACACCTACAAAATAAGCCGAAAGGCTTACTGCCGTTGATAATACTAAAAATATATTTTTCAAATTATCCATTTTATTAATTTAAAATTTTAAATATTTTCTTTGCTGTTTTTCCATCTCCAAAAGGATTATATCATTTTACTTTTTTATTTTTCAACAAAATATATTTCTTCATAATTTCTTCTTTAGAAATATCTTTTAATAGTACCGCCCCTCCAACTTTTACTGTTTCTGGTCTTTCTGTATTTGTTCGTAATATCAAGCATTTCTTTTTTAAAATACAAGACTCTTCTTGAATACCACCACTATCAGTAAAAATCATACCTGAATCTTTTTGTAATTTTAATAGATCTAAATATCCTAACGGATCACTAGTTATAATATTCTTAAATTTTTTAACAAAACTTATCTTGCCCCCTAATCTTGGATGCATTGGGAAAATACATTTAAACCCTTCCTTTTCACAAATATCATTTATGCTGGAAATAATACTTTTAAAATTATTAATATTATCAGTATTACTTGGCCTATGGCATGTAAGTAAAAAATATTTATCTTTTTCTAAATTAAACCTATTTAACACTTTTGATTTTTCATCTGATATTCTACTAACCAAAAGAACGGCATCAACAATTGTATTGCCTGTCACAAATATTTTTTCTTTATTTATCCCTTCTTTTAAAACAATATTAGCTTGTTTTTCTGTTGGGCAAAATAGAAAATCTGAAACATGATCAGAAATAATTCTATTAATTTCTTCGGGCATTTCCCTATCATAACTTCTCAAACCGGCTTCTACATGACAAACTTTAATTTTCATTTTACTGGCGACTAAAGATCCTGCTAAAACTGTATTCGTATCACCCTGGACAAAAACATAATTTGGTTTTTCTTTCATTAAAACCCTTTCTATTTCAATCAACATTCTTCCAGTTTGGTCTCCTTGATTCCCTGATCCAACCCCTAAATTATATTTTGCTTTTTTCAAACCTAATTCCTTAAAAAATATCTCATCCATATTCTTATCATAATGTTGATTAGTATGAACAACAAAATATTTTATTTTTTTACTTTCACAGTATTTTATCAAAGAATACAACTTAATTATTTCCGGCCTTGTACCTAATATAAAACATATTTTCATAAAAATCTTTTAATTTTTAAAAATCTTAACAAGCTTTAAATATCTTTTTCCTACGAAACAAAATTACAATTGTAACTAATAAATTAATTGAGAAAATGTATATTGGGAATATAGCATTACCTCAAGTAATTGTTGATAATGATAATATTATTAAAAAACTAGAAATTACATCCATAACATAAAACTTCCATTCTTCGGTTTCTGGCAAAGCTCACGCCTTTACTAATGTTGGAGAAAAAGCAATAAAATCAGTAATTATTGACATAGCAAGACCTAAAACTGGGTTTTTAGTTGTATATCAAACCGCTAAAGACGCTAATACCATAAAAAACACCGTGATATCTAACTTTGATTTACCACCCATCCCTTTTTTAATTGATAATATAAATATCGCCAAAGTTCCTGTAAAAGTTGCTAATGCTAACCAAATAGCATTAGTATCTTTTTGAGCAAACAATGTGCCTACAAACAGCAAAGAAATCAAAAGTAATAAAAACCTCGTCATTCTCTGTGGACGGAAACTACCCTTCAAAATACTAACAAACCCAATAATATAGGCAGATAAACTTACAGTCGTAGCTAAAGCTAACAATATATTTTCCATATTTATTTTTTAAAATATTTTTTATTTTTAATTTTGTCTGGCAAATAACTTTCTTTATCATATTGCACATAACCTTTTCCATAATCTAAATTCTTCATTAATTTTGTTTCTGGATTACGTATTTTTAATGGTATTGGTAAATTACCATAACCCTTAACATCTTCCATCGCTCTAAAAAAAGCATCATAAGCCCCTCTATCTTTTTTACAATTAGCTAAATAAACTGTCCCATGCGCTAAATTTATTTGAGCTTCAGGCAATCCTACAAAATCAACTGCTTTAAATATCTCGTTAGCAACAACTAATGCAGTTGGAACAGCTACCCCTATATCTTCACTAGCAAAAACAATCATCCTGCGAGCAATAAATTTTGGATCTTCGCCGCTATCAATCAATCTCGCTAAATAATACAAAGCTGCATCAACCTGACTTGCTCTTAAACTTTTAATATAGGCACTAATTAAATTATAATGTTCATCTGATTTTTTATCATATCTTAAATATTTAGATTGCAATGTATTTTTCAAATTTTCAATTGTTATATCTTTATACAACATCAAACAATTATCAATCACCGTTAACGCTTGTCTTGCATCTCCATTAGCCATATTTACCAGCCATTCAACTGCGTTTTTATTTATTTTGATTTTAGTTCTTTTAATTATTGTTTTGATATCATCATCTTCTAATTCATTTAAAACAAAAACTCTGCATCTTGAAAGCAAAGGTGATATAATCTCAAAACTAGGATTTTCAGTTGTTGCACCTATTAAAACCAATTCTCCACTTTCAACATACGGCAACAAAAAATCTTGTTGAGCTTTATTAAATCTATGTATTTCATCTAAAAACAATATTTTATTTACCAAATCTTCTTTTTTAATAATTTCTCGAATATCATTTTTGCCAGCCGAAACAGCTGACAACTCAAATAATTCCACGTCTAAATTCTTAGCATAAATTTTAGCTAAGGTAGTTTTTCCTACTCCGGGCGGCCCTCAAAGAATAAACGAAAACAAATGTTTTTCCTCAACTGCTTTTCTTAAGGGCTTACCTGGTCCAACTAAATGGTATTGGCCAACAAATTCATCTAAGTTTTTAGGTCTAATTTTTGATGCTAATGGTTCCATATTTATTAATTCAATATATTTAAAGATTATACCATCTTTTAACCTGAAAAACAAACTAAACTAATTTAATGCAACTTATTCAAACAACACTATAATAATCAATAATATCCCTAAAAGCATATTTGTTAAATTTTATTTAAAAATTCATCAAATCTATCTTTAACCTTTTTAGGATTATCATTTCTAATGATTGTTGCTACAAAATTAAGCAATGGTTTATTAAAAATTTTCACTGAATCAACTGTTCCTAAACCTTCAACTGTTGCTCCCACCTTTACCAAAGCCTCTTTAATTTTGTATTTAGCAATTAACTGGCCAAATCTAAAATTGCGACTTTCATTACTGCTACACGTTAAAATTAAATCCCCAATTGTACCTATAATCCCTGTTTTTTTCAAATTAATTATTTTATACATTTCTACTATTGCTGTACTAATAATTAAAGCCCTTGTATTACATTCATAGCCCAAACCATCACATATACCACAAGCAATGGCATAAACATTTTTCAAAGCGCTCGATAATTCCAACTCTTTAACTCCTTTGGTAATTTTAATTCTAAAATATTCATTAACAAATAATTCTTTTAATAATTTCCTATTACAACTACCAGCATATCCAATATTAACCATCGTTGGTTTTTTTGCTTTAACCTCATTTGCAAAACTAGGACCAATCAATGTATAATAATCAAATTTCCCTAAAACCACTTCATTAATAATTTCATGTGGTAATTTATTTGTTTTCTTTTCAATCCCTTTACTGCAATTTATTATTAAATATTTTTTATCTTTACTAAATTTTGCTCTTTTAATTGCACTTCTCATTATTTGAACTGGTAAGCAAACAACATATGCATCTGCTTCTTCTATTTTATTTTTCTCATCTCAATAAGAAACATCTTTATTCTTTTGCGCTATCACAGAAAACAAAGATGATCCCCAAGCACCATTACCTAAAACCACTATTTTCATAAAGTATTTATTTAAATTTTTCTAAAATTTTAATATCATCCAATAAAACTTTTTTCATATTTGGATTATATGTAGCCACTGCTGGATGATAAACTGGTATAATAAGCATACCATTGCTTTCAAACAAGCGACCATGTATTTTACTAATACCATCAATTTTATCACTTAAATCATATTTTTCCATAATAAATTTCATAGAATGCCTACCCAATAAACATATAACTTGAGGCTTAATAATCGCTATTTGTTTTTCTAAAAAATTAGAACACAATTGTATTTCTTCACCCAAAGGATCTCTATTCTTTGGCGGCCTGCATTTTAGTAAATTAGTAATGTATACATTTTCTCTTTTTATCCCAATTGAATTTAAAAGATCGTCTAAAATAAAACCAGCTGCACCGCAAAACGGTTTGCCGGTTTTAGCTTCGTTATAACCAGGCGCTTCACCAATAAACATAATTTTAGCTTGATGATTCCCTTGACCAATAACAGGATAATATTTATTTTTAACTCTCTCTTCACCCAAAATGCATTTCCTGCATTTTAAAACTCCATCTTTAATTTCTTTTAATTTTTTATCATTTTCAGATTCTTCCATATATTATCTATTTAATATAAAATTACTGTCTTTAAGCATTTTTGATTTTTATAAATTTAATATATCCTATTGTTAAAGTTATAATTAATCCAATTGTAATTATTACAAAACGAAAAACCGAGCTATCGCTCATAATTCCTCTTATTAAACCATAAATAGTAGTGAAAACACCTCCCAATAAAATGCCATTAGCAATTGTATGTATCTTAGACAAAAAAGTTAAACTTAAAATTAAAATAAAAACTGAAATACCAATAGCCACAATTGAAACATTTCTATTGTATTGTTTTAATTCTTCTCGGTAATTTTTAGACTTTTCTTCAAATTCCTGACTAATTTCTAACTGTTTTTGCATATCTTCCTCTTTTCCAGATTCAGAAATTACCGGCTTATTAGGATATTCTGGATATTTAGGCGCTACATAAAAACTATCTATACCAAAACCAACAAACAAAGCGATAAGTAAAGCCAAAAATATATTATATATTGATTTTATAAACATAATT
>CAZDQI010000024.1:6288-9097 GCA_964507765.1 uncultured Candidatus Saccharibacteria bacterium | reverse complement strand
AATCTTGATATAACCGAATTTTCTTTATCGGATGTTACTAATGATTATTTAGAATATATAAAACAAGCCGAATCAAACTCTAATGAATTGGCTGATTTTTTGGTTATTGCATCAACTTTAATTTTAATTAAATCAAAAGCTATTCTTCCAACCCTTGAATTATCCCCAGAAGAAACAGAAGAAATTCTAGATTTGAAAGAAAGATTAATTATATATAGAATATTTAAAGCTAAAGTAAAACATATTGATGGTTTGTATCAGCAAAAATCTTATTTATGCAGTCATAAACCTTTTATTAATGTTGAGGTAATATTTTCACCCCCCAAAGATATTAATTTAGAAATGATAAAACAAGCTTTTGAAAATGTTTTAGATTTGTATAAAAAAGAAAAAATAGTATTACCAACTAAAAAAGTTAAAATTTTAGTTAATTTAAAGGATAGAATTAATAATTTATTATCTATTTTTAAAAGTAAAAACAAATGTAATTTTAATGAAATATCTAAGAATAAAGAAGATAAAATTAGTACCGTTGTTACTTTTCTAGCTGTTTTGCATTTAGCCAAAGATGGGTTTATTACTTTAGACCAAAGTGATAATTTTGGAGAAATAGGCATTACTTCAAACGAAATTAATTAAATTTAAAAAATAATTATGGAAGATAATGAAATAAAATTAAAATATTTAGTCGAAGGATTATTGTTTGCCTCTGGTGAGCCAATATCAATAGATAAGTTAAGTGATTTACTATCTTGCTCTAAAGAAGAAATAGAAAATAGCATTTCAGAATTATTAAATGACTACCAACAAGAAAAACGTTGTTTTGATATTATTAAAAACGGTAGTGAAAACAAAATATTATATCAAATTGTAACCAATAAAAATATATCTTCACTGGTTCAAAAATTAAATAATACTGTTTTAGAAGGCGAGTTAACTAAAAGTGCTTTAGATGTATTGTCTATTGTTATGTATCGGGCTCCTTTAAATCGTTCTGAAATAGATGACATTCGAGGGGTTAATTCATCATATATATTAAGATCTTTAGTTTTAAGAGGATTAATTAATCGATACCAAAACCCTGAACGTAGAAATGAATATCTTTATGAACCATCTTTTGAGTTATTAAAACATTTAGGAATTAACGACACATCTTGTCTGCCTGATTTTGAAGAATTACACAATTCTAGTTTGAAAGATTTAATTCAAGAATCATTAGACCTTGATAAAGAAAAAAGCGAAACAAATAAAGATATAGAAGAAAATAATTAGTTGATTTTTTAGCAAAAATGATATAAAATAACCTTAGTATTTCAATAATTAAATCGTGATAAATGTGATCCAAAATTGTAAAAAACTTAATATTATTGGTTTTGTTAGTTTTAATAGCTTTTGTTATATTAAATGTAACAAGTAAAAAACTTAATACATCTAATGCTGATATAGAAGTTAAAGATTTAAAACAAAATGAAACTATTAGTAAAAATATTTCATCTAATATAATGTCTACATTTAATTTAGATTTAGAAAGTGATATTGTTTTAATCAGTAATTTAAATACTGGTCGTGTTTTGTATCAACAAAATGCAGACCAAAAAACAAGCACTGCTTCAATTGCAAAATTATTAAGTTCAATTGTTGTTTTGGAGAATATGGATGTTAACGAAGTGATTCATATTAATGATGTAATTTATAGCTCGCTTCCATCTAAAACAGATTTGTTACTAAGTGAAGATATAAAAGTAATAGATTTACTAAAAATGACTTTAATTATGTCTTCTAATGATGCGGTAAGTGCTTTAGCTAATCATATTGGTTATTATGATTTTCTTGCTAAAATGAATTTAAAAGCTAATGAAATAGGTATGTATAATTCACACTTTGATAACCCTATTGGATTTGATAGCGAAGGTAATTATTCAACTGCTTTTGATTTATTTCAATTAGCCAAATATGTTTATACTAATTTTCCTGTAATAGGAGAAATAACTAAAAATCAAGCTGTTACAATTACATCCGAATCCAATATTAATCACTTGGTTGTTCCAACAAATTTAGTTGTTGATAAATTAGAAAATTTTTGAGGGGGTAAAACTGGTACAACTCCTAAAGCTGAAGAAGCATTACTTTCAATTTTTGAATTAGAGTCAAATGGCAATAAATATCCTTATACAGCAATTATTATTAAATCTAAAAATCGATTTTCCGATATTAAAAAAATATCAAAATGAATGGTAAATAATAATAAATTTTTAACAAATTATTAAAATTAAAATATGCAAGAGCAAATTATATCTCAAGTCGTTAGAATATTTACACTCGGTGGTATATCAACAGTTCTTTCTTTTATATTTGCACCCTTATTATTAAAATTTTTATTAAAGAATAAGGTATATAAACAAATACGCTTAGATAAAAATACACCTATTTTTACTACCATGCATCAGAAAAAAAGTGGTACACCAACAATGGGTGGTATTATATTTTGACTAGTTACTTTTTTCATTGCTTTTTCAATTTTAATTTTATCTTTTGTTTTTCATGGAATATGAGATTTTCTTAATTTTGTTACTCGCGAACAAACAATTCTTATACTAGGATCTATGATGTTAGCTGCCTTAATTGGTATTGTTGATGATATTTTTAATATTTATCGCATTGGTCCTAAAGGAGGTGGATTACCAGCCATGACAAGAGTAGCTCTTCATACTTTTATCGCTTCTATTGGTGCTTGATGATTTTATGTTAAGCTAGAGTGAGATGTGCTATATGTTCCTTTTGTCGGTACTGTCCATTTAGGATGATGATA
>CAZDQI010000024.1:0-6188 GCA_964507765.1 uncultured Candidatus Saccharibacteria bacterium | reverse complement strand
AGTGAGATGTGCTATATGTTCCTTTTGTCGGTACTGTCCATTTAGGATGATGATATATTCCTTTCTTTATTTTTATTATCATTGCTACTGCTTTTTCTATGAATGAAACTGATGGTTTAGACGGTTTAGCTGGTGGGGTATCATTTATGGCCTTACTTCCATATATTATCATTGCTTTTCTTTTAGGTAGATTTGATTTAGCTGCTTTATTAGCTGTTGTTATGGGTGGTGTTCTTGCTTTTCTTTGATATAATATTCACCCAGCTAAATTCTTTATGGGGGATACTGGATCAATGACTTTAGGTGTTTTATTTGGATTTTTAGCTATGTATACTAATACTGCTTTATTATTACCATTCTTTTTATTCATTCCTTTCATTGAAGCCGCTTCTGTTATAATCCAAACCATTTCTAAGAAATTTCTTAAACGTAAGATCTTTCCATCAACACCAATCCATCATAGCTTTGAAGCTAAAGGATGACCAGAAACAAAAGTCACTATGTCTTTTTGATTAATCCAAGGCATGGGAATGATATTTGGTCTATTAATATATTTGCTTAGTGTATTAAAAGTTTAAGATGTTATTTAAAATATTCAATGTTATATGGGTAGCCATGCTGCCAATATTTGAATTACGTTTAGCATTACCTTTTGCGTATTTTAAATATGGTTTTAGTATTTATGAAAGTTTTTTTCTTTCAGTTATTGGTAATATATTACCAATAATTTTTATTCTTTATCTTTTAAAATTTTTTGTTAAAATTCTTTCAAAATATATATTTTTTAAAAAAATATTTGATTGAATATTTTTAAGATCAGAAAAAGCTTTTTCTAAGAATTATGCTAAATGAGGGAAGTTAGGATTGATATTTTTTGTTGGTATACCATTACCAATAACTGGTGCATGAACTGGAGCTATTGCTAGCACACTTTTTAAAATTAAAACCAAAGATGCTTTTTGATTAATATTTTTAGGTGTTTTGTTGTCTGGTATTGTTGTTTCTACCATATGCTTAGCGTTTGAAAATTTAGCTTTAAAATGATTTTTGTAATTAGGACTCTTAGCTCAGCTGGTTAGAGCGCATCGTTCACATCGATGAGGTCAGAGGTTCGAATCCTCTAGAGTCCACTAATTTAAAATATTTTATGAAATACAAAAATCTACAATTCTACCAAAAACAAATACCAATAATTTTTTGTATTTTTTTAAAAAATTTGATATTATTTATATATAACAATTTAAATTAATGATATGTATGGGAAATATATGCGTTGAGGTATTATAATTTTTTTTATAATCATTTTATTGATTTACAGTGAATCTATTTTAAGTTTTGGTAAGAAGTTAAGATACAAACAAAAAGGGTATACTATTTGTAATGATTACAAATGCATGAACGATAATATGCAAAAATGTCAAAAAGCATATCTGAGTGTTCAATCTGGATTTAAATGAGTTGACTTATTTGTTCAGGGATATAAAGATAAAGAGTGTGTTTATCAAGTTAATCGCTATACCAAAGATGGCTATATCTGTTCTTTTGATGGAGAGGTTTTTTCTAAAGATTTAGTTGATGAGATTTTTGGTGTTCATAAAGGTTTAAGGCAAGAAATAATAGATAATTGTCAACCAACAATTATTAATAAATAAAACATATGCAAATATCTTTATTCATAAAACTTATTATTTCTCTTTTATTAGGATCAGTCATTGGTTTGGAAAGAGAAAAAGGAAATGACAAAAAACAAGAAATGTGGACTCTTGGCGGTGTTAGAACTTTTGCTTTAATATCATTCTTAGGTTCCATTTCTGGTTTTTTATTTATCAATAAAGATTATGTTTTATCTAATATTATATCTAGTTTTGTTCTTTTATTAATTTTGATTTATTATTTTGTTACTGCGTTTAAATCTAATAGCACAGGATTAACAACTGAAATATCAGCATTACTTGTTTATTTAATTGGATTTTTAATTGTTATTGATATTATACCTGTTTCAGTGATTGTTGCTTTTTCAATAATTTTGATATTAATTTTATCTAACAAAAAACCAAGTAAAAAATTAGCATCTAATATTACTAAAAAAGAATGAAATTCTTTTTTGAGTTTTGCAATTATTCTATTGGTTATTTTACCTTTTCTTCCAAACATTGATTACAAAATTAAAGATTTATTGTTTTTAAAAAATTTGCCTTTTAGTTCTGCTGTTCAAGATTTAGCAATTATTAATCCATATAATTTATGATTAATTATTGTCTTAATTTCAGGTATTAATTTAT
Organism: uncultured Candidatus Saccharibacteria bacterium; assembly: GCA_964507765.1. GTDB lineage: Bacteria > Patescibacteriota > Minisyncoccia > UBA6257 > JAKLIH01 > JAKLIH01. Next base: position 3,906 of record CAZDQI010000024.1, on the reverse strand, counting down.
TAGGATATTTGTTGCGTAAGAAATTTGGTAGTAATAAAGGCATATATTTATGTAGCTTTTTTGGTGGATTCATGTCATCAACTCTTACCAATCATTTATTGACCGAAAGAAGTAAAAAAGAAAATGAAGAAAATCAAAAAAATTTAGCAATCGGAAATATTTTAAGCTATATTGCTTCTATCATATCAATTAGTTTCTTTATTGGTATTTTGAATTCTGAATTATTAATTAAAGCAATGCCTGGTCTTGTTTTTATTATATTATCTAGTTTTATATATATTTTGTTTTTAAAAAAGAAAAAACAAGAAAAATGCCCTATAGAAATGGATATTGTTAAAAAAGAATCTCCAGATCTTTTATTAATACCAGCTATAAAATTTGCATTGTTACTTATATCTATTAAAATCATTGTTGGTTTAGTGTTAGTGTTATGAGGAAGTAGCTGATTTATAGTTGCGTCTTTAGTTTCTTCTTTAACCGGGATTGATGCTATTATAATTAATTTATCTGAAATGGCTCAAAAAACAATTACTGTTAACTATGCTATTTTAGTAATATTATTAATCAATAGCTTTAATTTGTTAGGAAAATGAGCTTATTCATGATGAAAAGGAGGTAAAAGGTTTAGTATGCTCAATTTTATGCTATTTATTATTGTTACCGTATCTAGTTTTGTTTGGTATTTATGTACAATTTAAACGTCGACAATTAAAATATTAAAAATATATTATGTTTAAAAAAATATTTAGTTTTAAAAACATATATATCTCAGTCTTGGTTTGATTGTTTGTATTTTGAATTTGTTTGTTATTGTTTTTATTTATTCAAAGAGATGAAATACGTATTTGAAGAATAAATTATGAACAAGAAAAACAAGGTTTTTATATTTGCAAAACCTACAACTGTTTAAGAGAAAAAATTCTTTTGTGCGATAAATCATTTTTATATACCGAATCAACTCCTGAATATTTTTTAAAAGAATTTGTTTATCCTGAAAATGGTAAATGTATATATGAAATTCTTAAAAGCGATAGAAACGGAATGAAATGCTACTTTGAAAAAGAATTAATTGATGAAGATTTTATTGAAAAAATTAAAATTTCTAATTATACCAAAATTAAAGAGATTAAAGATAATTGTAATTTAATTAGTTATTAATTTGTTTTTTCTATCTTTTTTTGTTAAATTGTTCATAATACTAAAATAATTTTATGAAGAACATTGATTTAAATAAAGTAAATAATATATTCTTTTCTGGTATTGGTGGTATTGGCACAAGCTCAATTGCTAAATTTATGCATAAAAGTAAAAAAAATGTAAGTGGATCTGAATTAGTTAATTCAGAAATAGTGGAGCAATTGAAAAAACTTGGCATTAAGATTGTTGTTGGGCAAAAGGCAGAAAATATTAAAAACAATATTGATCTTTTTGTTTATTCACCGGCCTTACCATATAACCATGTGGAGCGTAAAGCTGCTAGAAAATTAAAAATTCCAGAAATTTCATATTCTGAAATATTAGGATTATTAAGCAAAGGGTATAATACAATTGCTATTTCTGGTACTCATGGGAAAAGTACTACTACCGCTATAACTGGTTGTATTTTTGAATATGCTAAAAAAGATCCCAATGTTATTATTGGTTCCAAACTAAAACAATGACATGGTAACATGCGTATGGGTAAATCAAATATTTTAATTGCTGAAGCTTGTGAATGAAAAGCGCATTTTTTAGAATTATATCCAAATACAATATTGATTAATAATATTGAATTAGATCACCCTGATTTCTTCAAATCTGAAAAAGATATGATTAATATTTTTCAGAAATTTGTAAATAAACTAAAGAAAGATGATTTGTTGATTATTAATACTGATTGTAAACAATGTAAAACAATTAAAACTAAATCTAAGGTTTTTACATTTGGGATTAAATCTAAAGCAAACTTAATAGCTAAAAATATTAAAATTAAAAATCAAAAACAAAATTTTGATTTGTATTTAAATAACAAGTTTTTAGCAAATATTGAAACACATTTACCAGGGATTATTAATGTATATAATATTTTAGCATCTATATCAGTTGCTATTAATTATGAAATTGATATTAAGTTTATTAAAGAATCAATATTTAAATTTAGTGGATTATGAAGAAGATTTGATAAAGTAGGGTATTTTGATGATAAAAATAAATTTAATTTAATTAAAGATATTAATAAAGTTGATTTAAAAAACACAAAACTATTAATATCTGATTATGGACATCATCCAACAGCTGTAAAACAATCATTACAGGCAATTAAAGAATTTTATCCAAATAAAAAAATAATTTTAGCTTTTCAACCCCATGAACACACTCGTACCAAAGTATTGTTAAAACAATATATTAATGCTTTTGATATGGCTGATTTTGTTATTTTCGAAGAAATATATACTGTTCCTGGCAGAGAGTCTAAAAAAGAAATTGATTTAATAAATTCAGAAGAAGTTATTAAAAAAATACAAAAACATAACCCCAAATTAAATATTGTTTATGCTCCTAATAATTCAATTGTTAAGTCTTTAATTAAATCAAATTTAAAGAAAAATTCAATTGTAATTGTTATGGGAGCAGGAGAGATTTATAACATAATTAAAGAATTATAGCAAAATATTATGTAACATTTAACATTTTTATTCGTCTACATTAATACAGGTATCACCTGTATTTTTTAGACTCAAAAATATAAAAAATAAAATGAAAAACATATTAAAAAATTACATATCATTAATTAAACACTACAAGAAAGAATTTTCAATACTATATATAGTATTGTTTTTAGCTTGATCAATGATGTCTATCCAACCAATGTTTTTCAAATGATTTACCGATGCAATTGTAAACCAAAACTGAAATATATTGTTTCAGTTATTAATTTTCTTAGGTGCATTTGAATTATCATATGGCCTTATAGATACTGGCGCTTGAAGAGTTGTTAGTTTATTAAAAATATATATAACCAGAGATATTCGTTTAATGGTTTTTAAAAAGCTGCAAGAACTCGATATGAGTTATCACATATCTCGTAGTACTGGAAGTACTCTGAGCATACTCAAAAGGGGCGACAAATCAGTAGATGCCGCCTTTTTAATCTTTCACATGTTTATGGGAGGTACAATAATAAGTTTTATAATATCATTTATAATATTAATTAATATTAATATATTTATTGCATTATCCGTATTTATTTTTGCTATTTTATTTATATTTATTATTAAATATATGTTAAATTATAATTTTAAATGACGTCGTGCTTTTCATGATAGCGAAGACGAAGTTACAAGTAAAATATGTGATAATTTAATGAATATGACAACTGTAAAACATTTTGCTAAAGAAAAATGAGAAGCTGAAAGAGTCTCTAGCTTATTTAAACCTTGGACTTACAATTATGTTACATACGATAAAACTTTTAGAGTAATAGATCTTGCAGCTGGAATTATAAAAGCATTAAATTTAACTACCGCTCTTGTTCTTGGCTATTATTACTTTACTAACGGATCAATTACAGCCGGTAGTTTTGTATTATTATTTTCAGTTATTAATCAACTCAATAATCATCTTCATTATTTTGTATATAACTACCGTGAATTTAATAAATCGTTAGTTGATGTTGAAAAATATTTAAATATTTTAGATGAAAAACCATTAGTTAAAAATCCAAAAGATGGTGTTGATATTAAAAAACTTGAAAGCAAAATTGAATTTAAAGACGTAAGTTTTAATTATCCTGAAAATACAAATAATGTTTTTGAAAAATTAAATTTCAAAATTAATAGTAATGAAAAAGTAGCATTAGTTGGTAAATCAGGTGCAGGTAAAACTACACTCACAACCTTACTATTAAGATTCTATGATGTTGTTTCA
>CAZDQI010000023.1:6822-9341 GCA_964507765.1 uncultured Candidatus Saccharibacteria bacterium | reverse complement strand
AACAAGGGTTTAATTTTATTCAAGTAGAAGAAAATCCTGATATTAATGAAGCAAAAATACTATTATCCAAATTATTGTAATCTATTGACTTTTGAGTATATTTTTAGTATAATAAACATACTCTTAGACGCATAAAGTGGTAGTTAATTAATACTATTTTATTGCTGAAATTTAGTTTGTATTTACTAATTGACAAGAGTGTTTTTAATTATTGGAGAGGTGTCTGAGTGGTTGAAGGAGACAGTCTTGAAAACTGTTGTGCTGGAAACGGTACCGCGAGTTCGAATCTCGCCCTCTCCGCCAAAATTAAATAAAATCCCATGATTTCTCTTATCAAATCAATTCTAAAAAGCGTTAAATATGCCTGAGACGGTGTTAGATTTTGTTTTGGTGTTGAAAAAAATTTAACCATCATGTCAATTATATCAGTAGTTGCTATTATAGGTGGTTTTTTCTTTAAAATTTCTAAAACAGAATGATTGATCTGCTTAATTTTAATTACCGGTGTTTTTTCTTTAGAATTATTTAATACTGCCATTGAAAGATTTTTAGATCTATTTTTCCCTGATAAAAATGAAAAAGTTAAAAACATTAAAGACTTAATGGCTGGAGGTGTTGCTATTATATCACTCGGTGCTGGTATAATTGGCTTTGTCATATTCTTACCAAAAATATTAATGCTATTTTAATATGGAATTTGATGCCAAAGAAGAAATAAAATCAAAACTAGATATTGTTGATGTTATATCTGGATATATTCAATTACAAAAAGCAGGGGCTAATTACAAAGCTTGCTGTCCTTTTCACGAAGAGAAAACTCCTTCATTCTTTGTTTCACCTCAAAGACAGATGTGACATTGTTTTGGCTGTTTAAAATCCGGTGATATATTTACATTTGTGATGGAAATTGAAAATGTTGATTTTTTAACTGCATTAAAAATATTAGCTGATAAAGCTGGGGTTAAATTACCAACATATAGTGGAGAAAAAACATCAAAAAATAAAGTAATCTATAATATATTTTCTGATGTTATTAGTTTGTATCACAAAAATTTAAAAGTTAATAGCGAAGTTAAAGAATATTTATATCAAAGAGGGTTAACTGATGAAATTATTGATGAGTTTAAATTAGGATTTAGTAGTGATGATTGAAGCGAAGCTTTAAACTATTTAAATAATAAAGGTTATGGGTTAAAAGATTTAATTGAAACAGGCTTATTTATTGAAAAAAATAATAGCCAAAATCCATCTTTAGTTAAAAACTATTATGATCGTTTCAGAGCTCGCATTATGTTTCCAATTTACAACAATTCTAATGAGCCAGTTGCTTTTACCGGAAGAATATTCCAAGGAAAAAATGAATTAAAAACTGTTAAAAATATTGATGAAACAGGGAAATATGTTAATTCTCCTCAAACCGTTGTTTATGAGAAGAAAAAAATACTTTATGGATTAAATATTACTAAAAAATATATTGCCAAACAAAATGAAGCGATTATTGTTGAAGGCACAATGGATTTTTTATCAGCCTATATGAAAGACCAAAAAAATATTGTTGCTAGTTTAGGCACAGCTTTAACTGTTGAACAATTAACATTATTAAAAAGATTATGTAATAAATTAATCTTAGCTTATGACAATGATGATGCTGGTAAGTTTGCTACTGAAAGAAATATTAAATTAGCTTTATCTCTTGGATTTGATATAAAAATTCTTGATTTAGAAGAATCAAAAGATATTTCAGATTTTGTTAACTTATTTCCAGATGGATTAAATGAAAAAATACAAAATAGTCTTCCAGTTATGGATTTCTTTATTAAATACGGATTATCAATGTATAATACTAATAACTTATCTGGTAAAAATACTTTTCTTAAATATTTTTTACCAAAATTAAAATGAGAAAAAGATATTATTAAAATATCACATTATCTTAATAAAATTACTAGTATTTTAGATATTCCTTTAAATGTTATTGAAGAAAGTTTTAAACAAACTGTATCAGAAGAAATATCAGATGTTAAAACACCAATTGTTAAAGAAAAAGAAAACATCAATACCTTAAAATCAAAATCAGAATTAATATCAGAAACAATATTGTCAGTTTTTGTAAAAAAACCAATAATTTTAAAAAATATTATTACTGAAAATGAAGAGTTTTTTAATTCTAAATTTCAAAACTTAATATTAAAAATTAAAGAATTAGGTATTGATGTAGTAAATAAATCAAAAGAAGATGATATTAGTAGCCTAGTTGATTATTTATTTTTAAACGCAATCAAACATGAAAGCTTGATTAATAAACCAGATGATATAATTTTAGAAGAAATTTCCCGGTTAATTACAATGTTAAAACAAGAATACTACAAATATAAAATTAAATTAGTTGAAAATGAAATTAAAAATGCAGAATCACAAAATCAACCAGAAAAGATAAACGAATTACTTGATAAATTAAACAATATTTGCGATCAACTTAATAAATTACAATAAAAATACATTATGGCTAAAACAACCAC
>CAZDQI010000023.1:0-6722 GCA_964507765.1 uncultured Candidatus Saccharibacteria bacterium | reverse complement strand
ACCAAAAAGAAAAACAACGGTTAAGAAAGCTCCAGTAAAAAAGACAACAAAAAAGAAAGCTAAAACAACAAAGGTTAAAAAAACTGTATCCACTAAAAAAAATAAAAAATTAAAAAAAGAAGAATTAACAGAAGTTATTAATTTATTAAAAGCTAAAAACGATGTTCGTGGTTTTGTTACTTTTGGTGAAATATTAAATTTAATACCTCATCCAGAACTAAATGTGAAAAATTTAGATGAAATTTTTAATGTTTTGTTTAGTGATAATGTTACCGTAACTAAAAATCTTGATGTTTTAGAAGTGGATAAAGATTTAAGCGTTGAAGATTTGGTTAGATCAACATCTCTTGAAGAATGGCATAATGCACCAAATAATATTAAAACTTATTTAAAAGAAATAGGTAAAATATCGTTAATAGTTCCTGAAGAAGAAAAAGAATTGTATGAAAAATTGATGAAAAAAGATCCTTCAGCCCAAAAGAGAATGCTTGAAGCTAACTTAAGACTAGTTGTTAATATTGCTAAAAAATTTGCAGCTCAAACTCGCAATCTTGATCTTTTAGATTTAATTCAAGAAGGGAATATTGGTTTACGTCGTGCAGTTGAAAAATTTGACCCTCGTAAAGGCTATAGATTTTCAACGTATGCAACTTGTTGGATTCGCCAAGGCATATCTCGTGCTATTGCTGATCATTCGCGTACTATTCGTATTCCAGTTCATATTGTAGAAGTATTAACTCGTTACCGTAAAGCTAATCGTAATTTAATTCAAATTTTAGACAGGGAGCCATCGCCTGAAGAATTAGCAGCTGAATTAGGATTATCAGTAGAAGAAGTTAGATATTTAAAGAAAATTAATCAAGATACATTTTCTCTTGATAAACCATTTTCTGATGATGAAGAAAATGATAGTTCATACAAAGATATTATTAAAGACGAAAGTACAACATCACCCGAAGATTGTGCTTCTCAAGATCTTATGATTCAACAATTAAATGAAATATTAAAAGATATTTTACCGCGCGAACAAAAAGTATTGCGTATGCGTTTTGGTTTAGAAGACGGCATTCCGCATACATTAGAAGAAGTGGGTGAAGTATTTGGTGTTACTCGTGAACGTATTAGACAAATTGAAATGAAAGCTTTGAAAAAATTAAAAAATCATCCATTAATTAGTCGTCTTAAAGAGTTTTTTGAACATCATAATCTCTAATTATGTTATTAAAATATATTTCTGAAAAAGTTTTAGTTAAAATTATATCTTTTTTAACTTTAATATTAGCTTTATCTCCCGGCATATATCTAAATGCTGTAATTTATCCATATGTAACAGCCAAGACAATTGTTTTTCGTGTTTTTGTAAGTATAATGTTGTTTTTGTATATATGGCTAATATTAAAAAACAAAAAATATTTACCTTCTAAAAACAATTTATTAATTTCTTTCTTTTTGTTTATTGTTGCTTGTTTCTTTTCTGGAATATTAAGCAATGATCCTTCTCAAAGCTTTTGATCAACAGCCGAAAGAATGATGGGAACATTTAATTTAATTCATTTCTTTTTATTTGTTTTAATTATTTCTAGTGTTATTAAAAGCAAAGAAGCTTGAATAAAATTAATTCATTGATGAAATATATTAATTGTTTCTACTGGCTGTATTGCTTTGTATACATTTATTACAAAACACATGGCTGTTCAAACTAGCATTTTTAGTGATCGTTTTTATGGTTTTGCTGGAAATCCAATATTTTTTGCTGCTATTATTTTAATCTTTTTCTATTTTAATTTGTATTTGTTTTTTGAAAAACTTAAAAAACAACAAAAAGGATTATGATGACACATATTAATAGCTGTTATTTATGTTATTTTTATAGCTTTAACTGGATCTCGAGGCGCTTTCTTAGCTTTAGGGATTACTGGCTTCATATTTTTAATTAGTTTTATTTTTAACCCTAATAATGAATTAAATTATTTATTAAAAATCAATGTTCAAAAAATCAGTTTGATTGTTTTAATTTCATTAATAACAATCTGTTCTACTGTATTTGCTTTTAGAAACACTGATTTTGTTAAAAATAACTATATCTTACATCGATTAACATCTATAAACCTTAAAGACGGATCATCTTTTAGTCGTATTATTGTTTCTAAAATTGGTATTGATTGTTTTTTACAAAAACCAATTTTAGGTTATGGATTTGATAATTTTGAAATTTGTTATCAAAGTAATTTTGACAACATGATGGTTGAGGTTTTGCCTCGTGAAAATAGATTTGATAAAGCCCATAATATGCCTATTGAGATATTGGCAACCACAGGCGTTATTGGCTTTGTATTTTTTATCAGTATATATGTTTTTGGGTATAAAAATATTCGTGATTTAATGATTGAAAACAAAATTGATTTTTACGCTGGACTTTCACTTATCTTAGGCATTGCTGCCTATTTTATCCAAAATCTGTTTGTGTTTGATGTATTTGAAGGTTTTATTGGATTTTGTCTTTTACTTGCCTATATTATATTCTTATCTAATGGTAAAAATTTCAATTTAAATTTAGACAAAATACCAAACAAAATCAAAGATTTAATTTTAGTTTTATCATTAATACTAGTTGGTTTAAGTATTTATTGGTTTAATCTATATATTTTTTACTATGATAACATGGTTAAGAAAATTGATCATTTAGTTAGTAATGGTAAAGTCGAAATTGCTTTAAGCAATATTAGAAATTTACATCATATCCGTTCTCCATATAAAGACGCATTGTATGTTGGTTTTTTTGATATATTTATTAAAAATCAAAAAAATATATCTAAAAAACAACTGGATGAATATTATGATATTGCATTTAAAAATCAACAATACTCATATAAAAAATATCCATACAGAACTCATATTTATCTTGTTCAACTTCTCCATATTGCATCTAAAGCCGTTAATCCAGAAATTAAAATTCAAGATAGTGATGTTAAAAATGCAAATGAAATTATTAGTTTAACTAAGAAATACAATATAAACCAACCTGAAATAGATTTTTTCTATACTCAGATATTATTTAATTCTGATAATCAAAAAGATTGATCATTAGGCGAAGATATGGTTAAAAAAGCCATAAAATCATATCCTGAAAGTGCTAGATTTTATTGAATTTATGGTATTCATTTAATTGAAGTTTTAAATCAACCAGAAGAGGGTATAAAATATTTAATTAAAAGTTATGAAAAAGAGATTGTTTTTGAGTCAATTGATCAAGTAATGACAACGGTAGTTAATTTAAATAAATACAATGAGCCAGATTATGCAATTAAAGTTTTAGAAACATATATTCCTGGGAACCCTAAAAGATTTCAACTATTTATGGAACTGTCAAAAGCATATATTTTAAAAAATGATTTTGATAATGCTAAAAAAGCATTAGATCAAGCTAAAAAAGTATACCAGGAAGAAAGATTTACAAAATACAGTTCTGAAATTGAGAAAAAATTAAAAGAATTAGAAATTGAATTAAATAAATTAAATCAATAATATGAATATTAATTTTTACAAAAAATATTATGGATTATTTTTAGCAGTAATTGATTTGATTATTTTTTATTTAAGTCTATTGCTAGTTGTTGTTTTTAGATTTCAAAATAATATTTCATCTCAAATTATTTCTGATCATTTATTTGCTTTTACACCTTTGATTGTTTTATCAGTATTTTTGTATTTTATTAATAACTTATATGATTATGGGTTTAAATTGAAGGGAAGTGATTTTGTTGCTTTTTTTGGAAGAACTCAACTTTTTATTTTGTTTATAGGGGTTATCTATTTCTATATTATGCCTATTGGCTTAACTCCTAAAACAAATTTATTATTATTTTGAATATTAGCTAGTTTAATAATATATTTTAATCATATTTTTGTTAGTTACAAAAGTCCATTAGAAAAAATTAATATTTTGTTTTTACAAAATACAGAATTACATTTAGGAATACAAAAAACAGTAAATAATAATGATTTTTTTGGTATTAAAATTTTTATTTATCCTGAAGCTAGTGATTTTGATTATTTAAAAGATTTTGTTATCAAAAACAATATTCAAACTGTTGTTTTAGATAATAAAAAAATAGCAAAAGATAGACTTTATTCTTTGTTATTTGATAATGTTAATTTCCAAACTTTTGAAGCTTTTTATGAGACAATTTTTAGAAAAATTCCTGTAGAAGTTATAGAACATGATTGGTTTTTAGAAAAAATTAATACCAATAAGTATTCTTTAACTGTGTTTATAAAAAGAATGTTTGATGTTGTATTATCATTATTGTTTTTAATCATTACTTTTCCTTTATGAATAATTGTAATTATTTTAATTAAATTAACATCTAAAGGCCCAGTGTTTTATTTAAGTAAACGCTGTGGTAAAAACAATAAAGATATTGTTTTATATAAATTTAGAACTATGCAAGAAAATGCTCGTCAAAATGGTCCAGCTTGAACTTTGCCAGATGATAAGCGTATCACTTGAATTGGTCAATTTTTACGTCGTTTCTATATTGATGAATGGCCTCAATTTATTAATATTTTAAAAGGGGACATCTCATTTGTTGGTCCAAGACCTGAAGAAAAAGAACTATCTAATGTTTTTAAAGAAAATATTAATTTCTATAATATTCGTCATTTAGTAACTCCCGGGCTTACTGGTTGAGCTCAAATAAATCAAAAAAATACACATTCAATTAATGAAGCTCAAGAAAAATTAAAATATGATCTATTCTATATCAAAAATTATTCAATTTGATTAGATCTATATATTATTATTAAAACTTTAAAAGTTCCATTTGTTTAATTTGATTTTTATTTAAAAATTGTATATATTTTAATTAGTTAAAAATCTTTTAAAAAAAATATTATGAATTTATCAATTAATGGCTTTGGCCGTATTGGTCGCTGTTTCTTACGCCAAGCAATATCAAATCAAAATTTTAAAATATTAGCTATAAATGATTTAGTTGATATTGATAATTTAATTTATTTATTAAAACATGATACTGTTTATGGTTGATTTAATTATCCAATTCAAAAAATAGAAGAACAAAAAGAATTTGCTAAATGTAAATCAGTTGGAAAATTAGTTATTAACAATCAAGAAATATATGTTTTTAATGAAAAAGATCCATTAAATCTTCCTTGAAATGAATTAAATATTGATACTGTTGTTGAATCAACTGGTGTATTTGAAAAATACATTGATGCTAAAAAGCATATTCAAGCTGGAAGCAAAAAAGTAATTATCACTGCTCCTGGCAAAGGTGAGGAAGGCATTGATGGAAAAACTATTTTAAGCGGTATTAATGATAATGAATTTAATAACTTTGATGTTGTTTCTAATGGATCTTGTACCACTAATGCTGTCGCTCCTGTTGTTAAAATTTTAGATAATGAAGTTGGCGTTGAAAAAGCAATTCTTAATACCATTCATGCTTATACCAATACTCAAAGTTTAGTTGATATTTCATGTAAAAAAGATTATCTACGCGGTAGAGCTGGAGCTCAAAATATCATTCCATCAACTACTGGAGCAGCTTCAACTGTTACAAAAGTAATTAAAAACTTAGAAAATAAATTTGATGGTATTGCTATTCGTGTTCCCGTTGTTTGTGGGTCATTAGCTGATATTACTTTTGTTGCTAAAAGAAATACATCAAAAGAAGAAATTAATAATATTTTAATTTCTAATTCACAAAAACCAGAATGAAAGAATATATTAGGTGTTTCAATTGAATCATTGGTTTCAAGTGACATTGTCAAAACTTCATTTCCAGCAATTGTTGATTTAAATTTCACTAAAGTTGTTGATGGTAATTTAGTTAAAATTTTAGTTTGATATGACAATGAATGAGCTTATACCGCAACTCTAATAAATCAATTGAGTAAATAGCATGAATAATTCATTAGTTAAAACTTGCACATCAGATGGATTGTATTTGCATGGATACCACGTTGAGTCATCTGATAAAAAAACTGCTCTATTATTTATCCACGGTCTTGAAGGAAATTTTTATGAAAATGAATTTGTTCATACATTATCTAAAGAATTAGATAAAAATAATATTGGCTTTTTAAGTGTAAACACTAGAGGTAATGGTAAAATTACCGATTTTAATACTAAGGATAATAAAATAGTTACTATTGGATCTTGAAATGAATTGCTAGAAGAAGCTCATTTAGATATTTCTGCTTGAATTGAATTTTTAATTTCTGAAAATTATGAAAATATTATCTTATCAGGACATTCTTTAGGAACTTTTAAAGTTGTTAGATATTTGTTTGAAGGGAAGTATGCAGATAAAATTAAAAAATTAATTTTACTTGCACCATTTGATATTAAAACATCATTCAATGCTTATGGAGAAAGTGTAAATCTATCTGAAAAAACAAAAAACAGTTGAATTAATGACAGTGATTTTAGCAAAATATTTAGTTTTTTTGATTCAAATTATTCATATCCAATTTTAAATAAAATTCAAATACCAGTTAAAATTATTGTTGGATCAAAAGATATTTTCTTCCATCCTTCTGATTTAGATCACCCAGAAAATGCTATGAATATTTTATTAAAAAATATTAAAAATTCTGATGGCAATATACTGGAAGGATTAGATCATTCATATAATCCTTATCCCGAGAAAATGGTTGATGAAGTTTTAAAATTTATTAAATAGCTTTAAAATATTTAA
>CAZDQI010000022.1:0-9519 GCA_964507765.1 uncultured Candidatus Saccharibacteria bacterium | reverse complement strand
AGTACTGGTATTGAAAAAGAAGGCCATTCCATATCAGAGCAGGAAATATTTCAAAATCTAGAGGTTATATTCATGAGATCTAAGGGGAGAATTATATTAGCCACTTTTGCTTCATTGATTAGCAGATTACAACAAGCAATAATGTTGGCTGAAAAATTTAATCGTAAGGTTATTATCAATGGTTTTTCGATGAGAACTAATTTAGCTATTGCTAATAAGTTAAAATATGTAAAAATTAGCCCTAAAACAATTATAGATGCTAAAGAAATTGGTAAATATAAACCAGAAGAGTTATTAATTTTAACAACCGGTGCTCAAGGTGAAGACAATGCTGGTTTAATGAAGATTATAAATAAAGAAAATGTAAATATTCGTATACAGCCAGGAGATACCGTTGTGTTTTCTTCTTCTGTTATTCCGGGCAATGAAATGGCTGTGCAATGTTTAAAAGACAGTTTAACAAGACAAGGAGCAAATATTTATCATTATAAGATGCTAGATATTCATGCATCTGGCCATGCACAAAAAGAAGATATGAAACTAATGTTAAATTTGGTAAGGCCAAAGCAGGTTATGCCGTTTCATGGATTTTATTATATGCAAAAGCTTTTAAATGATTTGGCTCAAGAGGTATTGGGGTTAAAAAAAGAAGATTGTATTTTGGCTAGCAATGGGCAAGTAGTAGAATTGGTTAAAAACAAAGCTTTGCTAACATCAAAATTCGTTCCAGCTAATTACGTGATGGTAGATGGTTTAGGCGTAGGGGATGTTGGTGAAATTGTATTAAGAGATCGCCAAGCATTATCTAAAGACGGTATGTTTATTATTAATATTATTATTGATAGAAAAACTAAGACGGTTAAAGTTTTAGAAATTATTTCTCGAGGATTTGTATTTATGAAAGACTCTAATATGTTAATAAAAGAAACTAAAGATAGGGTAAATAAAATAATATTAAAAACTATCAAAAAGTCAGTTAATGAAAATGTTAATGAATCATATATTCGTAATATTTTGCGGGATGAAATAGGGCTGTTTTTGTTCCAAAAAACAGAGAGAAGACCAATGATTATTCCAATTGTTTTAGAGATATAATAAAAAACCAACCATATATGTGGTTGGTTTTTCTTTGTCTCCCCGGGAGGAATCGAACCCCCATCAATAGCTTAGAAGGCTACTGCTCTATCCGTTGAGCTACGGGGAGGATATATTTATATTATCATATTTAATATTTGAAATCAAGAACTTTATTTGCTATAATATATCTATATTAAACTATTTTATTAAGAATAAATTATGAAAAAATTGTGAATATTTTTAATAATATTTGTGGTATTTATTGTTTCTATTTTTGTAATAATATCAATAAAAAGCAATAGAATAGAAGGGAGGATTATTGATATAAATGAAGAAGATCGTATAATTACAATTCGAAATAATGATCAAGATGTCGTATTAGATATCAATAATCAGACTAAATTACTAGATAGCAAAAGACATCCAGCTTTATTTAGTGATTTTAACCTTGGATTTGATGTTATTGCTAAGATGAAAACCAAAGATGATAATCTTGTTGTTGACTGAATTAGAATTGAAAAATCACCTAAAATTATTATTTTAAATCCAGAAAACAATGCTTCAGTAAAAAATATGGTTAAGGTTGAAGGAGTAGCACAAGTTTTTGAAAACAAACTACAATTGGAGGTAAAGAACAAAGAGAATAAAGATGTTATATGCTCTAAGACCATAAAAACACATCCAATTGATATAGGCATGTATGGGCCTTTTGAAGAAATAATTGATTTAAGTAACTATGATAATTTAAATGAAATTGAAATTAATGTATTTCAATACTCTAATGTTGATAAAGAAGAGGTTGATCGAGTATCTATAGATTTAAGTATTATTAAATAATTGTTAAATTGTATTAATGAAGTTAAGACATTTTGGAGAAAACTTATTTGTTGTTTTTGCTTTATTGTTAATAATAGCTTTTTCTGTTTTTTTATTTAACCAAGTTAAAGAAATTGATATTTTTAAATTAAGTGGTGGTGAAAATAAAACATACAATGTTGATAATCAAAATGTTTTAGTTTTGGGTATAGCTGGATTTGAAAGTAATGGACCTTTGTTAACAGATGTAATGATGGTGGTAAATATCAATGTTAAAGAAAAATCAGTAAAAGTTATTTCTGTTCCTAGGGATTTATTAGTAAAAATTAAAAATACTGAAAATTTTACTAAATTAAATAATTTGTTAACAATTGATAACCCTAAGTTAAAAATTGAAAAAACAGATTTAATTAAAGATAAGGTAGAGCAGATTACAAATTTAAAAATTAATCATATAGCTGTTGTTGATTTAGATGGTTTCAGATATTTCGTTGATGCAATTGGTGGAATTAATATCTATTTAGGCGATAATTTATATGATCCATTATTAGCAAATCCAGATAATCCAGAAGAAAGATTTAGTTTAGAGGCAGGCTGAAACTTTTTAGATGGCAAAAAAGCAGCTAAATTTGTTAGGTCTCGTTATGCAGCGACTGGTGATTTTTCTAGAATTGATCATCAACACGACTTGTTAATAGCAATATTTCAAAAATTAAAGAAATTAAATGCTTTTACAAACCCAATGATGCTGTATAAAATTTATACTAGTTGAAATGGTTATTTATATACAGATATTGATATTAATGATGGTTGAAAATTATTGCCTTTAGTTAAAGATTTGGATAGTAAAAATATTAAATTTATGACTATTAGTTATTCTCCACCTGACCAATTATTGGCATCAACTTCTTCTGATATTTATGGCTATTTCTTAATGCCGAAAATAGGATTAGAAAATTATACCGATATTCATAATTATATATATAAATTTATTAATTAATGTAAAAATGCAAAATACTAAAAAAATAGTAGTAGGATTAAATAACCCTGAAAAGAAATATGATGCAACACCTCATAATATTGGTAAGGTTTTTTTAGAATGATTAATTAAAAAATTAGAAAATGATCAGAAGATTGAAAAAGGGTTAAAATGGAAAAACAATAAAAAGGTATTAGCTAAAACATTAGAAATAAAAATTGGGCATAAAGATATTGTATTTGTTTTACCATCAACTTTTATGAATAATTCTGGTAATTGTGTAGGAAAAGTTTTGAATTATTATGATATTGATACTAAAGGGTTAATGATAGTTCACGATGAATCTGATATGTTGTTAGGTAAGGCTAAATTAGGATTTAGTCATTCAGCGGCTGGACATAAAGGCGTTGATTCGGTGATACAAAGCTTAAATACTCAGTCATTTTGAAGATTTAGAATTGGAATTAGACCGGCTGATATTACTCAGTCAAAATATCAATTTAAAGCTGGTGATTATGTTGTTAAAAAAATGAGTAAAGAAAATCAAAAAGTATTAGAAGATAATTTTGAAAAATTCTATCTAGACATGATGAGATGAATAATTAATAGTTAAAACCTTGATTTTTGGATTTTTATGTGTTAAAATGCATGTAGTTCTAAAAAATTTTCTTTCGGAGGTTATCAATTATGAGAATTGTTAGTTTTTTCTCCAGAAAACCTGGGGAAGCATTTGTTAATGGAAAGTGTATGAGTATGGACGACTTGTTCGTCCTGCTGCAAGAGCCAGGGCTAGACCTGGCGGGAAAAGAAAGTATAAAAAGTTTTCTGAAATTAAACGGGTTCAATCCGAACCCAAATTTAAGTTGTGAAAATGTTGTCGTAAATGGAGATAATGTAACGTTCCTAAATGGAGGACTGACATTCTCAAAAAAAATTAGTCAAATTCCTCCAGGCAGAGTAATTTACCACCCGAACGGGTGGTCAAAGAATATTTTGTCTGACCAAGAAATAGCCCTAATAAAAAGGTCAAAAAGAAGGTGCGAATTATTAAAGTAAACAAAAACGAGCTGGTGCAGCGTGCACCGGCTCGTCTTTATTTAATGTCGGGGTGCCCAGAATCGAACTGGGACCACATGCTCCCAAAGCATATATACTACCACTATACGACACCCCGTATGTATTAGTAATTTCATATTAACAAATTTTATATTAAAAATCAATAGTAAATACAAATATCTTGTTTGTAAATTAGCCTTTTTTGTGTTAAAATATGGTTAATATATTTTAATTTAAGCAAATATGAAGCAATTAATTTCTGAGGGAAAAGAGCTAAAAATAGTTAATGTTCCTGTGCCAAGTATAGATGAAAATCAAATTTTAGTTAAAAACTACTATTCTATTATATCTACTGGAACAGAGGTATCAAATATAAATTTCATGAAAGATCCTTTGTATAAGAAGCTATTAAATTATCCTGAGAAAATTCAAAAGGCATTAGGAATGGTTAAAAACAAAGGATTAATGGAAGTTTTTAAATTAGGAATTAATTTTTTAAATATCCCTAGAGAATGGGGATATAGTTCTTGTGGCGAAGTAATTAATGTAGGTAATAATATTAAAGACATTAATATTGGAGATATAGTTGCTTGTGGTGGGGCCGGTAAAGCAAATCACGCAGAATATATATCTGTGCCAAGAAATTTGGTTGTTAAAATTCCTGATAATGTTAATTTTAAAGACGCCAGTATTACTACTATAGGCTCAATTGCTATGCAAGGTGTTAGACAATGCAATCCTCAGATAGGAGAAACAATTGTTGTTGTTGGGTTAGGTTTAATTGGTCAAATTACAGCTTTAATTTTAAAAGCAAATGGAGTTAATGTTATTGGATTAGAAACAAATGAAGAAAGGATTAGATTGGCTAAAAAAAATATACAACACGTTGTTAATCCTATTGAACAAAATGTTTTAAATGAAATAAAGTCAATTAATGACAATTTAGTTGATGGTGTAATTATTACTGCTTCAAGCAAGGATAATAAAATATTAAATCAATCAATAGAAATAACAAGGAAAAGAGGTAGAGTTGTTGTTTTAGGTAATATTATTTGTAATATTAGCCGGTCTTTGTGATATGAAAAAGAAATAGATTTTAAAATATCATATTCTTATGGTCCAGGAAGAGGGGATTTTAATTACGAAGAAAATGGAATTGATTACCCTTTGGAATTTGTTCGTTTTACTGAAAACAGGAATATGAAATCATTTTTAGATTTATTGGCTAATAAAAGTATTAATTTGGACAATATTATTAATAAAGAAATTGATTTTGAAAATTGTATTTCTGTTTATTCAGAGTTAGATAAAAAATCAGAATGATTGGGGGTAGCTATTAAATATGGCGAAAATTCTGAAAATACAAATACGGTTATAAATCCAGAATATATTAAATCTGATATTAAAGATAAATTAAATATTGGTATTATTGGACTGGGTAATTTTTTTATGTCTACTATTCTGCCAGCTATTAATAAAAATATATCAAGATATAATATATTGGGATTAGCTAATAAAAGCAATACCAAATTAATATATTTTAGTAAGAAATTAAATACTAAAATAATTACAACTGATTATTTAGAATTATTTAAAAATCCTGATATTGATTTAGTTATGGCTATTACTCGCCATAATTTACATTTTGATTTGGTTAAAAATGCAATAGAATATAATAAAAATTTATTTATTGAAAAGCCATTGTGCATTAACCAGGAAGAATTAAATAAAATTAAAGAATTAATAAAGAGTAAAGATAAATTACCTTTAATTAATATTGGTTTTAATCGTAGATTTTCACCTTTAGTTGAAAAATTAAAAGAAATAATTAGTGATAAGTCAAAACCAATTATAATTAACTATGTTGTAAATAGCGAGAATTTTGGAAAGGATGTGTGGATTAATACCGAAGAAGGTGGTGGTCAGATAATAGGAGAAGGGTGTGCAATGATTGATTTAGGTTTGTATTTGATTGATGATAAAGTTAAAGACATACAATTTGTTAAAACTGGAGGTAATAATTATTTGGAAACAGGCAATTTTGTATGTACAATTAAATTTAATGGTGGATCAATATTTAATTTGGTGTACACAACGTTGGGAAATAAGAATTGGCCAAAAGAAAGTATTGATATTTTTTATAACAATACAAATTATAAAATTATTGATTTTAAAGAGTTGAAGTCTAATAAATCAACTATTAAATTAAAGAAACAAGATAAAGGCCATTTTAATGAAATTAAATATCTATACACTTCGATTAAGGAAAACAAACCTTTGATTCCTTTAAATGATATAATCCAGGCAATGGAAATTGTATTTCAGATTAACCAAATGAATAATAAATAATATATGTGTGGTTTTTCAGGTATTGTAGATTTTACTAAAAAAAATAATTTTGAAAATAATTTAAAATTATCAGTGGAAGAAATAAAACATAGAGGGCCTGACAACCAAGGTTATTTTTTTGATAAAGATAATGGTATTTTTTTAGGATTTAATCGTTTAAAGATTATTGATTTAATGGATAGAAGCAATCAACCTTTTGTTGATGATAGTAAAAATATTGTTTTAATGTTTAATGGAGAAATATATAACTTTAAAAATATTAAACAAAAATTAGAAAAAGATTTTGTGTTTAAAACTGATTCTGATACAGAGGTGTTATTGTGTTCTTACATAAAATGAGGGGTTGATTTTTTAAAATACATTGAAGGCATGTTTTCAATCGTAATTTATGACAAAATACAGAATAAAATAATTTTAATTAGAGATCGTTTTGGAATTAAGCCTTTGTTTTATAGTTTTAATAAAGAAAATGTTGTTTTTTCTTCTGAAATTAAGGGTATTTTAAAAACAGAAATGGTTAATAAAAAACTTAATTTAACAGCAATTGATAGCTATTTAAGTTTTTTATGTGTTATAGACAATTTAACTCCTTTTGAGAATATTTTTAAGTTGAGACCAGGAGAAATGATAACTATCAATCTTGATACTGGGAATACTAAAAATGAATATTACTGAGATTTAGAGAAAATTGATTTGTTGGATAATGAAGAGATAGTAATTAATAATGTTTTTTCAAAAATTGATTTATCAATACAAGAGCAAATGCAATCGGATGTTAATTTTGGGTGTTTTTTGTCAGGTGGTTTAGATTCGAGTATAAATGCAATTTTGATGTCAAAGCATTTAAAAGAACCTGTAAAGACGCTGTCTGTTTTTTTTGATCATAAGCAATATAATGAAATTAAATATTCAAGATTAATTAATGATAAAATACAATCTAAAGGTTATGAAAAGGAAATCAAACAAGAGGATTTCTGAGAATTTCTTAATAATTTTGGTGCTATTAATGACAGCTTAAACGGTGATTTAGTCTGTTTTCCTTTA
The DNA here is from genome assembly GCA_964507765.1 of uncultured Candidatus Saccharibacteria bacterium. GTDB lineage: Bacteria > Patescibacteriota > Minisyncoccia > UBA6257 > JAKLIH01 > JAKLIH01. Next base: position 2,198 of record CAZDQI010000022.1, on the reverse strand, counting down.
TATTATTTGTCAAAATTAACTAAAGAAAAGAATATAAAAATGATACAAGTGGGAGAAGGGGCAGATGAAATATTTTGTGGGTATAATAGTTTCAAATATATTTGATTAATTAAACTGATTGATTTATTCTGAAAATATACATCTAAAATAAATAGTGTTATTAAAAAAATAATTTCTTGATCGCCATTATTATTTGTAGATAAAAAAAGTGGTTTATACGACTTAATTATTCGTTGAAATGAAAATTTGCCTTGGTACTTTGGCGCCAATAATATTTTTAATAGGGTTGAGAAAAAACAAATATTTAAAAATGATATTTGTATTGATAAAAACTTTATTAATAATACTATTAAAAAACATTGGAGAGCAGATTTTTCTCCTCTACAAAAAATATCATATATAGAAACAAAGCTAAGATTACCAGAATTGCTTTTGAACCGAGTTGATCTGATTACTATGAATTTTTCTATTGAATCAAGAGTTCCTTTTTTAAACTCTAATTTAGTAAAATATGTTTTTAGTGTTGATGACCAGCTTAAATTGAAAGATAACAATACTAAGTATTTGCTTAAAAAAAGCATGAAAGATATAGTCCCTAATGAAATAATTGAAAGAAGAAAACAAGGTTTTTGAGCTCCTTTTGCAGACTGGTATATTAATGATTTAAATTTTAAAACAAAAATTAATAAAATTATTTTGGAATCTAGTTTTACAAATTCAGGTCTGGTAAATAAGGATTATATTAAAAAATTGCTAAAACAAAATTTTAATAATAAAAATATTCTAAAAGTCTGATCTTTATTAATATTAACTAATTTCTATGATTACTACTTTAATTAATCAAATAAAAGACAAAATTAATAAATCAAAAACAATTAATGATATTGCTATTACTTTTATATCTAGAGTTTTAACGGCTGTATTTTTATTTGCAACTATGATTTTAATTGCTAGATATTTTGGAACAGAAGGGAAAGGTATTTTTACTATATTTTTCTTTTTACCAGAATTAATTTTCAATCTTGGTCATTTAGGAATAGGTAATGCTAATATTTTTTACATAGCCCAAGATAAAGATTCTAGTAAAAAAATCTTTTATAATAGCATCGTTCAATCTTTTGTAATGTCTTTTTTGCTAGTTTCTTTGTTTTTGATTTTTTACTGAGTAAATCCTAAAATTATGGGTGGATTAAATCCAATATATGTTTATTGGTCTTTGATTCTTGTCCCAATTAAATTTTTGGAAAAATATTTAAGATCTGTATTTATCGGCAATAAAAATTTTCGCTTGTTTAATATATTGTTGATTTTAACTGAAGTGATACTACTAATATCAACTGTTTTATGCATATTCGTATTTAATTTGTCTTTGGTATGAGTATTATTAATATATACTGTCGTAAATATCCTGTTAGCTTTGTCTTATTTGTGTGTTTGTATAAGAGATTATGGTTTTCGTCTTTCTTTTGATAAAGACTTGTTTAAAAAAATGGTTGTTTTTGGGTTAAAATCTTATCTCGTATGTTTGTTTAGTTATTTAGTGCTACGAGTTGATATTTACATGTTAAATATTATGAAAGGGTTGGAAAGTGTTGGTCTTTATTCTATTGCTACTAATTTTTTTGATGGTATGAATTTGTTAGCTTCAAGCACAGCATTAGTTTTGTTTCCGTTAATGAGCGAAAAACATACAGATAGCTATAATATATTAAAAAAAGGCTTAAAGCTGGTATTTTTTGCTATTATACCTATTGCCATCTTTGCAATTATTATAATTAAGCCGGTTGTTTTAATTCTTTTTGGTAAAGAATTTTTACCATCTGTTGTACCTTTTTGTATTTTATCTGTAGCTTTAATTTTTTGGTCTATGATATCGATTATAAATCAATATTATGCTTCTTTAAAATTTCCTTTATTTATAGTATGATTATGATTGTTTGGTTTAATATTAAATTTTGTTTTAAACTTAATTTTTATTCCAAAATATGGTATTATAGCTGCAGCTATATCTTCTCTAATTACTTACTTTTTAATATGGTTGGTTAGTTTTATAAATGTAAAGATTAAACGCGTTGAATAAAAAATATTCTAAATAATTAATATGTTTATGTCTATTTCTAGAGTTAAAAAGTTATTTAAAAATCCTATTGGGGGGTTAATGTTTTTAATTCAATGATTAAAGTCATTAATATTAAAAT
>CAZDQI010000021.1:0-10224 GCA_964507765.1 uncultured Candidatus Saccharibacteria bacterium | reverse complement strand
GCGCGTGACATTAAAATACCCATGTCGCAAAATATTCAGAAACAAAAGTGCGTGACACTTTATCTTAATAATAACAAATTAATTATTCCTACATTATCTTAATGGATCTAAATTTTATATATTTTTTAATATTAAGAGGCAATAGGTCAGCTTGATTTAAAATAATATTCTTGACATATAATTGTTTATGGTTTGTAATTATATATTTATTACCTCTTTAATATTTTATATATTTCTGATATACTATATATAGTATTATAAATATATAAACTGATAAAATATTATGAAAACAAAAAATCCCAAAGTAGTTGTAATAGGTGGAGGCACTGGAGTATTTAATACGCTGATGTCATTAAAAAATTATCCAATTGATTTAACAGCTATTGTTTCAATTGCAGATGACGGCGGATCCTCTGGTGTTCTGCGAGAAGAGTTTGGCATTTTACCTCCGGGAGATATAAGAAGAGCATTAATAGCCTTAGCTCCTGAGTCAGCAAAATCATTGACTAAACTTTTTACTTATAGGTTTGAAAATGGATCTGGATTAAAAGGGCATAGTTTTGGAAATTTATTTATAACTGCATTAACTGATATAACAAAAAATTTTAACGAGGCAGTTTATACAGCTGGAAGAATATTAAATATTAAAGGAAGTGTTGTTCCGGTATCATTAGAAGAATGTAGATTAATTGCAAAATTAAAATCTGGTGTTTTTATTTTTGGGGAAACTAATATTGACATACCAAACAACAAAAAAGAAAAAATATTGATAGATAAAGTTTTTCTAAATAAAAAAGTAAGGGCAAATCCAGAGGCGATCAAAGAGATAAAAAAGGCAGACTATATTATCGTTGGACCTGGTGATTTGTACACAAGTATTATTCCTAATTTTTTGATAAATGGGATTAAGGATTCTTTTATAAAATCAAAAGCTAAAAAAATATATATTTGTAACATTGTAACGAAGTTTTCTGAGACAAATGGTTTTAAAGCTTTGGACTTTTTAAAAATACTAGAAAAATATATTTGTAAAAATTGTTTTGACTATTTAGTTTTAAATGATTACAAGAAAATTCCTCAAAGGTTAATAAGTATATATAAAAAAGAAAAAAAGCAGGTGGTAAAATTTAAAAATAGCGATTTGGAAAAATGTAAAAAATTAAATATAATAATTGGTGACATTGTAAATAAAAATATATTATTAAGACACAACAATAAAAGATTAGGTAAATTATTGTGAGATATAATCAATAAATAACTTGACATTTTGATGCTTTAGATGTATAATATAAGTATAAATATAAAAAACTAACATGATTAAGTTTTTAAATAAATATTTTGCTTTTAATTCTAAAAATGGATATAGACCAATCCAGGTAAGAAATTGCGTGATTGGTATTTTTGTATTAATATTATTATTTAATACTGGTTTTCAATTATTAAACTGTTATCTTTTAAAACAAAATAGTTTAACAGCTAGCTTAGATACTTTTAATATTATTACCGAAATAAATAAAATTAGAAAATATCATGGACTTGACCCATTAATAGAAAACCCTAAATTAGATGTTGCGGCTTTACTAAAAGCACAAGATATGATTGAAAATGAATATTTTAATCATTACAGTCCTGATGGTAAAGCTCCTTGAGATTGAATATCTTCAGTGAAATATAATTATAAATATGCTGGGGAAAATTTAGCTTTAAATTTTTACAGTGATCAAGAAGCTGTACAAGCTTGATTAAATTCCCCTAGTCACAAAGAAAATATTTTAAATCCAAATTATAAAGATACAGGGATAGCAATATTTAGCGGGGTTACGCCTACAACAAAAGAGAAGAGAACTGTTGTCGTACAAATGTTTGGTACAGAAAAAATTAATACTACACCTAATATCATAAAAAACTATGAAATATTACCGACAACAACTTCTACTACAGTAAGTACAACCACATTACCAGTAAATACAGTAACAACTACATTGCCAACAACAGAATTTGTAAATAATACTGAAAAAGTTAAAGATATTGAATTAAAAGAAAATAAAGTAACTTTGCTTAAAAATATTGCACCAGTTATTAAGGAGCAGTCTGAAAATAATGATGAAAAAATAGCTGTTGGTTTAGAATTAGTTAAAGATATAGTTAGCCCAGAATCAATAAAGCGAATTAATAATACTTTTGGTGTAAGTCTTTTATTTTTGGGAATATTTGGTATAATAAATATAAGAAATCAAAACAATATAGTTAATAATTTTAAGAAAAAATTGTTTTTGAAGAATGCATTTGTTTTAATAATTGGATTAGGTTTTCTATTGAACAACATAACAAGTATTATTTATAGAATAAAGATACCTACTATATAATAGTATTCATGAAAAAATTTTTAGTCACTTTAAAAAGATTATTTATTATCTTTTCAGTATGTTTTACTGTTCTGTTTTTGCTTTTTTCAATGAATGCTATTTATTCTATTACTATATATAAAATTAAAAATTGAAAAGAAACTTTTTTATTTAGTTTAAAAAGGCCAATTGATTTTTCAGCTAAGATAGAAACCCCTTCTGTAAATAACTCCATAAATAATTCCAACCCTATGATTTTTAGGGAAGCTTTGCCAGCATTACCAGAAGAAGCGCTAAATCAAGATTTATTAGTACTGCCAAAATTTGATATTCAAGCTCCTATATGAACAGTTGATTCAGAAAGCAAAACAAAAATTTATGATCGATTAAAGAAAGGCGTTGTTATTTACCCAACAACTAGTTATCCTGGAGGTGAATATTCCATCATATTAGGTCACAGCTCTAGATATCCTTGAGAACCAGGAAAGTATAAAGCTGTATTTTCTTTATTAAATGAATTAGTAACTGGTGATAGAATTTATGTTTTTTGACAACAAAAACCTTTAGTTTATGAAGTGGTTGATAAACAAATATTTTTGCCTTATCCAAAAGGAGAATGGTATACCGAAAATATTTTTCCACCAAATAGCAGTGAAAAAACTTTAATTCTTCAAAGTTGTTGACCAGTAGGAGTTGATTATAAAAGAATTGCTATTAAAACAAAATTAATAAATTGATAATTATGAATGATCAAAATTGTATATTTTGTAAAATATCAAGAAATGAAATTCCTTCAAAAAAATATTTTGAAGATGATAATTTTTTAGCTTTTTTCGATATTGATCCAATTGTCGAAAATCATCTTGTTTTTATTTCAAAGAATCACTACGAGAATGTATCAGAAATGCCAGATTTAGAATGAAAAGATTTTATGTTAAAAGCAAGAGAGGTGGCTGAAAAATTAACAAAAGAAATAAAAGCAGATGGATATAATTTATTAATTAATCAAGGTGAAGCTGCGCAATCTTTAGTAAAACATAGACCTCATTGTCATATAGTACCAAGATACACTGATGATAAAATTAAAATAGATCCAAGAAATTAAAAACAGTCAAAATATTTTGACTGTTTTTTATTGGTGGACGTGGGAGGGATCGAACCTCCGACCTCTGTCTTATCAGGACAGCGTTCTACCACTGAACTACACGTCCAATCGATAAAATACTATCATATTTTTTTCTGAATGTCCAGACTTAATCTAATGGCATTTTTGTTTTTAACTCGCTAAATTTTGTAATATTGAATTTTTTTTGACTTTGAGTTGATAATTCTGGATCTTTTAAAACTTGTTCAATATTATTAATAATAAAAACAACCCTATTGCTTACAAAAAATATTAAAATAATTAATAATGCAAGGGAAATAAGAATTGAGCTGTTAATTTTAATTTTTTTACTATTTTGTTTCATTTTCTTGGGTTTTTACGCTTTCTTTAAGATATATTTTACCAATAACACTGACTTTAAATATATCACTAGCCTGACTTGTTGATGAGTAGCGTGTAGTCGCTTTAGTTGTTGCAATATTTTCTCCGCTAGTTCCGATCTGCTCTAATTCTTTTTCAACGTTTTTAGGTAGATTTTTTTCAAAAGTAATTTGATCAAATGTAATTAAAATATCTAAATCATTAATACTCTTAAATGTTTTTATAATATTATCAAATTTACCGGCAAGAGATAAAACAAAGCCATAACTTGTGCTTTCGTTTTCTTTTGCTGGGTTAAGAGTAAGGATGTTTAAAAGCGGGTCAACTTTATTTTTTGCCCCTATATTGGTAATTTGTTTTTTAATTGTTGGGATATCTTCTATATCTGATAATAACCCTTGATATTTACTAAAATCATCTTTAATAGATCTGCTATCCCTTTCAAGCTGAGCGATATATTCCATTAATATATTGGCACTAACTTGGTTTTTTTTGAAATCAGAAATCATTCCGCTTGTCATTTGAATATCTTTTGCAAATTGTGAAATAAAGGTTAGCCCAACAATAATTACTACTAAATTAACAACAATATAAATTGACAACTTTTTTTGAAAAGGAGTGAAAGGCTTAATACCAAATGGTAATTGTTTTTCATTGGATTGTGTTAATTGCTCTTCTTCCATGATATTTATTGAAAAAAATGATATAATTTATTAAAGCAATTGTAACAAATTTTTTAAAAAATTACAATGACTGATTTAAAATATTTTAATGTTTTGCGAATTGGATTAAAAGATGATTTTAAAAAACTATGATTGGTTTTTGATAAATACAAGAAGTTTGAACATATATATAGTAGGCTGCCAGAAGTATTAAAAGAATTAGATGTAAAAAGAAGCGATATTTGGGATAAATTAGATGCAGATAAAGAATATGAAAAAATAATTAATTCAAATACAAAAATTATATTGTTTGAAGATAAAAACTATCCTAAATTATTAAAAGAGATTTATAGTCCACCATTAGGGTTGTATATAAGAGGGGATGAATCTTGTTTCAATTCCAGTCATAATTTAGCAGTTATTGGATCAAGAAAATCAACCGATTATGGCACAAGAGCTACAGAAAAAATAATAAAAGACTTAAAGGGCAGTAATGTTACCATTGTTAGTGGCTTGGCTTTAGGTATAGATTCGTATGCTCATAAATGCGCTTTAGCAAATGGTTTAAAAACCATTGGCATTATTGGCTCCGGTTTTAATTATTTTTTCCCAAGTGAAAATATTGAATTAGCAAAATCAATTGTAAAAAATGATGGTTTAGTTGTAAGTGAATATCCACTTGATTTTAAACCTGAGAAATATTATTTCCCAGCTAGAAATAGAATCATTAGTGGTATATCAAAAGGAGTATTAATTATTGAAGCTCAGAAAAAGAGCGGGACATTAATTACGGCTAAATTTGCCGAGGAACAAAATCGAGATATTTATGCGATACCTAATAATATCTTTGAAAAGAATAGTTGTGGAACAAATATATTAATAAAAGATGGTGCTAAGTTAATTGATTCAGGAGACGATATTCTTTTGGATATGAATTTGAAAATTTAAAATGATTGACTATTTTAATATTAAGCGTTATAATAGAAAAAATAAATATATAATAAATTTTTTATGAAAACTTTAGTTATAGTTGAAAGTCCTGCAAAAGCAAAAACTATTGGATCATTTTTAGATTCAAAAAAATACAAGGTTATTGCTTCAATGGGGCATATTCGTAATTTACCAAAATCAACATTAGGTGTTGATGTTGAAAATAACTTTGAGCCAAAATATATTGTTCCAAAGGTTAAAACAAAATTTGTAAACTCTTTAAAAAAAGAAGTTGCTGATTATAATAATGTTATTTTAGCATCAGATGAGGATAGAGAGGGTGAAGCTATTTCTTGACATTTAAAAGAGGCTTTAAATATTGAGAACTATCAAAGAATTGCTTTTCACGAAATTACACCTCAAGCCATCGAAGAAGCAATTAACAACCCAAGGCAAATAGATATGGATATGGTATTTAGTCAACAAGCAAGGAGAATACTTGATAGATTAGTTGGCTATAAATTATCTCCTTTTCTTTGAAAAAAATTATTTAAAGGATTATCAGCTGGAAGAGTGCAAACACCAGCATTACGTTTAATTGTTGAAAGAGAAAGGGAAATACAAAAATTCAAAAGTGAAGAATACTGAAGCATAGAAGGAAACTTTTCAAAAGAAAAAACAATATATATTGGTGGTTTATTTAAAATAGACGATCAGGTTTTAGATAAGTTTTACTTTAAAAAACAAGGTGATGTAAAAAAAATACAAAAAGAATTGGAAAATAAAACAGGGATAATTGATGAAATTAAAAAAACTAAAAGTATTAAAAAGCCCTATCCGCCATTTACAACCAGTACTTTACAGCAATCAGCATATCAAGTGTATAAATTTTCAGCTAAAAAAACAATGTCAATTGCTCAGAAGCTTTATGAAGGCAAAAATATTGACGGTAAGCACATTGGTTTAATTACCTACATGAGAACAGACTCGTTGAATTTGTCTAAAGGAGCCATCTTGAATGCTAGAGAGTTTATTGAAAAAAATATTGGTGATAAATATGTTCCAAATAAATTCAATGTATATAAATCAAAATCAAAGTTAGCTCAGGAAGCACATGAGGCAATTAGAGTTACTGATGCTTTTAAAACTCCAGAAAAAATAAAAGAGTATTTAACTACTGATGAATTTAAAATTTACAGTTTGATTTGAAAAAGATTTATTGCTTGCCAAATGAAAGAGGCAAATCTTGAAAAAATATCAATTATTACTAAGTGTGAAAATTCAAAAGTTAATTATTATTTTAAAACTGATTCTCAAACAATTAAGTTTGATGGTTTTTTAAAAATAATGCCAATTACAGAAGAAAGCAATGAGATAAAAATTAAAGAAGGAGACGAAGTTAACATTGATAAAATTGATTTAAAACAACACTTTACAGAACCGCCCGCTAGATTTAATGATGCTTCTTTAATAAAAACTTTAGAAAAATTTGGTATTGGCAGACCGTCAACTTATGCTTTAATTGTTTCTATTTTAATAGAAAGAGGTTATGTAAATTATAATGATGGTCACGCTTTTATACCAACTGATATTGGTATAAAAACAAATGATATGCTGGTAGAAAACTTTCCTAATATTGCTGACTACGATTTAACTAAAAAAATTGAAGATAGGCTAGACAAAATAGCAGACAAAAAAGAAAAATGAGAAAAGGTTCTATCTGATTTTTATATTCCTTTTGAAAAAAATTTAGAAGAAAAATATGAAAAAATTGAAAAAGTAGACTTAACTAATAACGAGACGACTAATGAAATTTGTCCTAATTGTGGCGCTACTTTGATTATAAAAATGAGTCGATTTGGCAAATTTATGGCTTGTCCTAATTTTCCTAAATGCAAATTTACTAAATCAATTAATGAGTTAAAAATACCTTGCCCTAAATGTAAAACAGGTAATATTGTAAGAAAAAGAACCAAAAGAGGCAAAGCCGTTTATGGGTGTGATCAATATCCAAAATGTGATTTTATCATTAATAAAAAGCCTTTAAAAGAAAAATGTCCTAAATGTGATTATCCATTAATTTACAAAAACAAAAAAGTTAAAAAATGCTCTAATAAAGAATGCGATTATGAGATCGATATTAAATCCGATTTATAACAATATAAAAGACAAGATTAGTGTTCAAGATTTTCAAATTATTGAAGACGCTTTTTTGTTTGCTGAAGAAAAGCATAAGGGTCAAAAAAGGAAAAGTGGTGAAGACTATGTTTTGCACCCTTTAAGAGTTGCTATTGAAGCTTCTAAATTAAATTTGGATGTAGATGCAATTATTGCTGCTATTTTACACGACGTTTTAGAAGACACTAAAACAACAAAAAAAGAAATAAAAGATAAGTTTGGCGAAGATGTCTTGTTTTTAGTTGAGAGTTTAAGTCATCTATCTAAATTAAAAAGAAGAGCTGATTATAAAAATAAAACTATATTTCGTTTAGAAAATTTAAGAAATTTAATTCTTTCATCGGCTAAGGATGTAAGAGTCATTTTGATTAAAATTGTTGATCGATTGGATAATATGAAATCTATCTGGGCTTTATCGCCAGAAAAACAAGTAGAAAATTCTGAAGAAACTTTGGAAATATTTGCTCCGATATGTAACCGGCTTGGTCTTAGGTTTTTAGGTAGACAATTAGAGGAAATGTCATTCCCTTATGTATATCCAAAAGAATTTGCTGAAATCAAAAACAAAGTTGTAAATTATTATTATGAGATAGAAAAATATCTGACTGATGCTAGAGATGAGTTGGTATCATTTTTAAAAGAAAACAATTTAAATTTTTATGAAATACAATTTCGTAAAAAATCTTTTTTTAGCATTTATAGGAAATATAAAAAAGAAAAAGATTTTAGTAAAATTTATGATATCATTGCTATGAGAATAATTGTTAATACTGTTGGCGATTGTTATACGGCATTAGGTCTAGTACATCAACTTTGATTACCAATGCAAAATAGATTAAAAGATTATATATCTTTTCCTAAAATAACTGGTTATAAAGCAATTCACACAACGGTACTTACCAATAATAATCAGATTGTTGAAATTCAGATTGAAACTAAGGATATGTTCTATCATAATACTTATGGGCCATCTTGCCATTGAGCTTATAGTTTAATTAAGGACACAAAGGCTTATACTAAACGAAGTAATGTCACTGGGGTTAATATATTATATAAAAATTTACAAAATATTGATTTTGAAAGTATTAATACCAAGCAATTGTTTAATGTTTTAGTAAAAGATTTGTTGGCTGAGCAAATTTTTGTTGTTACACCTAAAGGAGATGTAATTGATTTAAAAAAAGATTCTACACCTATTGATTTTGCTTATAAAATACATACTAGTATTGGCAATGGTTGCAAAATGGCAAAAGTCAATCATCAATTAGTATCCCTAACTCATAAATTAAAATCAGGCGATTTAGTAGAAATTATTATTGATAAGAAACAAAAGCCAAGGAAAAAATGATTAGATATAGCTCAGATGAGCGAAACTCGTTCAAAAATAAGGAAAGAACTTCAGAAAAAAGAAAATTGCTAGTTGACAATCATTTAATTTATGATATAATGTATTTATTATAGTGTAATTAAAACAGGTCGTCCTATGGGCGATCTGTTTCAAAAAAATATTAAAAAACATTAAAAAATACATATGCTTGATTTAAAAGATGTGAAGTTAGCTGTTAAACAATTAACAGCTGAGAAAGGATTCTCAGAAGAGAAGGTATGAGAAATTATAGAGTTAGCTATTGCTAGAGCTTATAAAAAAGAACATTTGAAAAAAGGTGAGATTATTAAAGCTAAAATTGATCAAGAAACAGGTTCAGTTAAGTTTTATAAAGTAATGGTTGTGGTTGATAAAAGTATGTTAAAGGACGATGATGAAGAAGATGAATTTGAGAATGAAGAAATAGATGATGAAGATAAAAAATTACGTTTTAACCCAGATAAACATATTTTAATTGAAGACGCAAAAAAGGACCATAAAGATGTAAAGGTGTTAGATGAAATAGTTATGCCATTGGAAACAGATGACAATTTTACACGTATTGCTGCTCAATCAGCTAAACAAACAATAATACAAGAAATACGAGAATTGGAAAAAACACTAGCCTTGGATGAATTTAAGGACAAAGAAAATGAATTAGTTTCAGGCACAGTTCAAAGAATTGAAAATAACAATGTATATGTTAATTTGGGAAAGGCTTCTGGTTTATTATTAGCTAAAGAAGCTATTCCGGGTGAAAGTTTTAGAATTGGTGAGAGAAAAAGATTTTTAGCTTTAGGTATGAGAGAAACTAATGGATCTTTAATGGTATTGTTATCTAGAACTCACCCAAAATTTATCGAAAAACTTTTAGTTATGGAGGTTCCTGAACTACAAGAAGAAATTGTTGAAATTATGGCTATTGCTCGTGAACCAGGGTTTAGAACCAAGATCGCTGTGAAAACAGACAGCGAAGAAATTGATCCAGTTGGAGCTTGTATTGGCCCAAAGGGGGTGAGAGTCAATGCATTAACTGAAGAAATCCCAAATGAAAAAATTGATGTGGTTGAATATTCTGATGAACCAGCTAGATTTGTAGCTAACGCCTTATCTCCGGTTACTATTGCAGAAACAGAAATAATTCCCGAAGCAAGAGAAATAAAAGTATTTGTTGAACCTAATTTATTATCAGCCGCTATTGGAAAAAATGGCCAAAATGTTAGATTGGCATCTAAACTAACTGGTTGAAATATTAAA
>CAZDQI010000020.1:0-10800 GCA_964507765.1 uncultured Candidatus Saccharibacteria bacterium | reverse complement strand
TACTAACTTGGACATTTCTATATTGAACACTAATTGATTTTGAACATAGTCTTTTTCAGTACCAGTCTGCATTAAACTAACAATTTTATCTTCACTACGTGGAATAGTTCCACGAATAGCACTACCCATAACTGAATATCATTCTTCGGGAATTTTAATAATTTTTTCATCTTTTAAAGCTAACGGCTCTAAACTTAAATTACTACTTAAAGAATTGATTAATTCATTTTTAATATTAGGAATGATAGAAAACAAAAAGAATTTCTTTAAACATGATTTTTGATGGGCTTGATAAAAATTAATAATTTGACCAACTTTTTTATTTAAAAAGATAACAAAATCTTTAGTTGATAAGTTATTATCCAAATCATATTTGGCAATTTCACTTAAACTACTAAAATCATAAAAAACCAAATGATTGTTTTGAGAAACAACTAAATCAACGCCATCTCGATCGATATTAACAACTAAATATTCTTCACTGTCAGCGTTAAATTTTTTAAGAAAACGAAGTATACCTAAAGCTGGTTTTTCAACTGCAATAACTTTAAAACCAGCCTTATTAAGACAACTTAAATATTTATCGATATTGTATTTATCGCCTACAGCAGTAAATATGATCTTATTATTTCGATTATCTTCACTAATATCTTCTCAATCTAAATATGCATTTTTAAGAGAAATTGGAGATTTTAATCTTAAATTTAATTTAACAGCTTCTTTAAAGCTATTTTCATCACTTAATTTAGGAATAGATAAAATACTAGTATAAAAATTTTGAGCTGGAAGTGATAAGATTATATATGGAGATACTTTCTTGTTTTGACACAAAACTTTTCTTAATTCAGTTAATGTTTTAATTAATGAGGCTTCATTTTCAACACAACCATTATTGATTGTGCTTTTTTCAACGGGCAACATAGCTGAAGCTTTGATTTCTAAATTATTATTTACTGAGAAATAGAAAGCACGAACAACACGATTGTTGATCTCAATAGCTCCAATTTCTTCTTGGGGAGCTAAAACATTTTTAATTTTATCAAAATTAAATTTCTTTTTCATTTTATTGTATTATATTTTGTGTAATAATAGATTCCGTGTTTTCCTTAATATTTGGTCAATTCATATTTTTACAATTTTCTTTAGAATATGTATTAAGAATTTCTTCGATTAATAACTCGTTTTCATCAGTTCCTTCAAAAACCCCGGCCGTACAACATGTTTTGTTGTTGTAAAAATTCATGTATTGGTTATAGGCGGTAATTCTTTTAACTGACATATCAGAATAGCCAGTAGGTAATTCAACGGTATTACAATTACTCATAGTGGTAATAGAACCAATACTTACTGTAGTTTTAACATCTAAATTTTCATTTTCATAAGTATCATAAACCGTTAATTCTGTAGGAGTTAAAGCTCTGTTTCTCACAAGTAAAACATATTGCATTAAAGTTAAGCTATCAACCGCATTAGCGTAATTATCTTTTTTAATACTGTTATTTAATGTTTCTCATCTTCAAGAATTGTAACTAAAAACAGATGTCATAGTTAACAAACTAATAAAACCAAGTAACATTACAATTGTTATTGATGCTATTGCTTTTCTTTTTTTAAAAAATATTTTTTTCATGATCTATTTTATTGTAATAGCATTCTTTTTAATACCAATATTACCATAAAAATCTATTACTTGCAAATCATACACTCCGGGTGTAGCATTTCTTAAATCAAAAACTCCATTAGAAATAAAATCTTGGGAAACAAATGTAAAATTGGTTTTAGGAAATATTGATGGTGATCCTTTTTTAGTTAATTTAACCAATGGTTTATTGTAAAAATATTCACCACTAATACTTGAAATCGATAAATCAGAACCAACATTACCAGTAGTTGGTGTAATAGTTCCTAAATTTCAAGTTCTTAAAGTATTGTATTCATAATCTTGATCAATAGGAATGCTTTCACTACCCACTACTGCATTGTATGTATAATTAATAATGCCATTTAAAGTTCTGGAATCCATAACCTTGTAGTTTGAAGTAGAGCATATATTTGCTTGCCCATCTCCACCAGTTTCACAATTAAAACTTACTCAACCAATGCTTGAATTTCAGGCATAACCATCTCACTCACCACTACTAGGGTCTATGGTAACTTGGTAATCAGAAGTAGAGCATATGTCTGAGCCTCCTTCTCCACCAGTTTTACAATTAAAACTAAATCAACCAAAATTATCAGATCAAGCATATCCTTCTAATTCATTAGTATCTTTATTTAAACTGACTTTGTAATCTGATTGATCACATGAATTAGTGTTATTACAATTAAATGAAATTTTATCACCACCACCTAAAACAGTAGCAATGCCATTTAACACATTTAAATCAGTATTAAATGTAATGTTCTCTAAATTAATTCAACCAATATTATTGTTTCACGCAAATTGATAATATGGATGAATAACAAAATGATTTGATCCTTTTGGTGGTTTTGGATTTGATATAGTAACACCTGAATCATCAGTTGGCATAACATTAACTATAGTTGGGTCATATATGTCATATCAATAATGAATATCATCTCCAATTTCAAAAGTACCAGAAATAGATTTTGATTTCATTTCATCTTTCATATCATAACAAGTACAATCATCAGATGTTGTTGGGCTATCAACTCATGCTTGATGACAGCTATCACAACCATAAACATCATTACAAGCAGTTTCTTCACAAACACAAACTCAACAAGGAGTGATACCGGAAAGATCACAATAGTCTTCAACTACTTGTTCGTAACAATATTGATAATTCCCTGGTCTGACAACTACAGGCGGATCGGTTGGTAATCTTTCTTCTATACTACGAGGCACAACAGCTTTTTTAGGATAAGTTAAATTTAATTCAACGGGATTAATATTGTATCTCACTAGTGTTTCATTTTGTTTATTAGCTAATTTAGAGAAATCTAAAACGCTACCAAAAATATTAAAAAACACAAAAGCTAAAACACCAAACAAACCAATATATATACTTAGTTCGATAACAGTAAATGATTTTTGATGTTTTTTCATATTAATCATAATTTTTTATTTAATAATTGTATAAGGGTATTGACCAAAATTTAAACGAATAGAATTAATTTGCGCATCAGTTATATCACTATCAATAGTAATTTTAAATCTAAAGAATTGGCAGTTGTATAAAGATTGATTATCTGTTTCTCAACACGATGATACACTGTATGGAGTATTAGGATTAGCTGAATAATAGCTTGAATCACTACATCTTTTTTCGTTTAAAGTATCAGGCCCTAAATAGGTTCAACTAGCTTCTGGAACTTCTGATCCAGTCTCGTCAACAATATCATCTAAGCAAGCAAATTGAAATTTAATTGGCCCACCAGATCCAATTCAACCAAAAGAAGTTAACCCCATTTTTTTAGGAAAATTAAATGTTGGTGAAATCATGTAGGCAGAACTACCGCTTGAAGTTTTTTCAAAATATCCATCCGATTCACAAGCAGTACAACTTCAATTTGAAGTACCAACTGCTCCGCTACAAGAAGAACAACCATTATCATAAAAATATGAAATATTATTTGATTCACAAACTTCAGATCCGACAATTAACCGACCACAATCTGGATCACCACATGAAGAATTATATTTAATACTGCTACCAGCTGATTCACCATAAGTATCAAAAACAAATCTGCCACATGAAGAACCAGAATAAGCAGTATAACCGCCACCTCATACATTTGAACCAGCTTCTTGTTGATTAAAAGAATTTATAACCGGAACTACTTGTTCTGATTTTAATTGCTCATAATTTAATCCTGCTCCATATTTAACAATATATATACTTTTACTTAATAATGGTTCAAAATTATTACCGCTTACTGAACGAGTGCATTCAGTACTATTGGTTGGATTACAATTCAAGCATTCAGGACTAACAACACCATCATTACTTACACGACAAACTGGTTTGTAATATTGGTAATATGTAAAACCATCTTTGTATTGATTTACAATATCGTCTAAAGTTAACGCTCGGTTATATACTTTAATTTCATCAATATACCCATCAAAATATTCATTGCCTGTTCCTGAATAAGCAACATATATATCACCATAACCAGAATCATTATCCATGATTCCTGGTTGACTTCATGTTTCTTTTAATACACCATCAATGTATAGTTTAATATTTGTTTCATCAAAAGTAGCATCAATTTGATACCAAGTATCTTCTTGTAAATTAGCGTCATAGGTTTTGGTATAACGAGTTCCTTCAATTTTAAGAGCAATTTGGATATCATTATCATATAGGCCTAAAGCGTAATTACCGCTTGTATCTTTACCAAAAATACCTTGATAACCAGTTGTGGCATTTTCAATTTTAATATTAGCACTAATAGTAATTTGATTAAAATCATGTAATTGACTATATGCATTTAAAGCATCAGATAAAACACCTTTACTGCTATAGCTTCGGTAAAACAAAGCACAAGCTCCACTTTTACAGTTTAAAGGATTATTTTCAGCTTTTGCTTTTTCAATTGTTATTGGTATATTATCAGGTGAGCTAAATGTTTTAAAGTATGGATTTAATCCTGTTTCGCTTGCTCCATTATAGGTGGCAACATTTAAAGCATCATCTAAATGCCAATGAGCAACTAATCCAATATTTCTTTTAAAACCATTGTATCTATTTAAAACTTCACTACTGTTTAAAGCATAATCATAAATTTTAACTTCATCTAAATAACCAGCAAAAGATCTAAGAAGAAATTCATTAAAGTATCCAAATTTTAAATTACCAGTTATATTAATTGAGCCTGAAACATCTTCAGATTGACCAACTAATACACCATTAACATAAAGCTTAACATTTGAGCCATCATAGGTTCCAACTAAATGATATCACTGTCCAGGCGCAATAAAATTTAAATCTGTACCTGATACAGATACAGGGACCTCTCCAATTTCAAATTGAATTGTAGGATAAGTATTAATAATACCAAAAAAATTATTATCACCTTTTGACATAAATACATGGTCGTCAGCTGGAACAAAATCAAAAATCCAAGCCTCTCAACTTGTTTGGCTTTCCATCTTGCTATCTAATGTAGGCAATGTTGGAAAAGAAACTGTACCAGCGGTATCAAATGTTTGACTTTCAAACCTTAAACAGTTGTTAGCTAAACATTCGCCTTTTGATTCTTCCACTGGAGTTGGATTTATACAACTTGGACCAATACAAGAAATAGTTCCTTGCCTTTTACTATCACCGCCATCATCAACAATGTAAGTGCTACTAGAAGGAACACCATCAAAAGATCAATAATATATATATTCATCATCAAGAAATGTTTTCTTTTCTTGATTAGTAAAAATTGTAGAATTGTCTGTTTCGTAATTTAAAAATGTATAATTTAAATGTCTTCCTTGTTCAGCAAAATGGCCATCAGTTGAATAATTATCCACCATTTTATTTTGAGCAAGAAAATACGCTAAATTACGATCATTGTTTTCTTTTTGTTTTTTTAATACCTGATAAGCATAGTTTTTATCTTTGTAATCTGAAAACTTATTGGTAATAAAAGATAAGTTAAGAATAAAAGCAGATAAGAAAAAAATAGAAAGAGCAATACTGAGTATTAGCTCAACTAAAGATTGAGATTTTCTTTTATTAGAAAATTTTCAGACCATAAATTCAGTTTAATATACATATATTTTACATTGTTTTCTGGTAAAAAACAAGTACTAATTACATTCGCAGGTATTATTTCCAAGATCAGTAAAGGTATGACAAAAATCAACAATTTCGCCTTCAAAATCACATATATTGTTATAGATTACACCATTAATACATCCCACCACAGCAATACATAAATCTGCTGTTTCAGCCTCTTCTTTGATATATATATTAGGTTTACAAGAATATTGGGTTTTACTTGTATTTACAAAAAGGTTTTTTTCATAATCACTAAATTTTGATTTAACATCTATTTCAAATAGTTCACTGCAAACTAAACCATTGTCATCACATAAATATTCCATACCGCCAACATTAGAATTAGGATCAACTTGTAAATCATAATTAATATCAGCGCAGAATCTTAATTCTAAATTCTCGCCTAAATCAAAATTAGAGAAATAAACATTATTAGGCAAATGAAAAGTTTCTAGTATTTGTTTGCTACTAGCTGTTTTTTTAAATGAATAATAAAATGACTGATTATCGCTATCGCGTTCAAACCCTATACCATAATAGGTTTGGTTTCCTTCTGACATACCAGGAATACCATAAACAACATTGTAATTTTGAACTTTTTGAAAAAACTGAACAATATCTTTACCAGTATTAGCTACAGCGGTTTTACTAGCAGTATCAATTAAGAAATCAATACTAAAAAAACCAATAATGCCTAATAAAACAATAACAATCGACATTTCTATTAAAGTAAAAGCTGACCTTTGTTTTTTTAACATATATATTTTTTAATAATTTGTTAAATTTTTAGAAATTACCTAACATTTGATACATAGGCAAAATAACAGCAATAGCTACGCCACCAATTACACCACCCATTAAGATAAGCATGATTGGTTCAATTAAAGCAACTAATGATTTTAATGCCGCTTCAATTTCTTTCTCATAAAAATCAGATAAAGTAAATAAAATTTCATCAATGTGACCAGCTTTTTCACCAATAGCTAATAAATTACTTAAATATTTAGGAAATGATTTTTCTTGACGAAAAGCTTCACCAATAGTTAATCCTTGAGTTAAATAAGTAGCAACATTTGATAATGAAATTCTAAATGTTTCTTCACCGACAGCTTCACTGGCAATTTTTAAACTTTCAATTAATGGCATGCCAGCTTTAATCAAACTGGATAAAGTGGATGTTAAACGTTGTAACGCCATTTTATTTAAAAAGTTTCTGATAGGTGGAAGTTTCCTAACCATAACATTAAATTGTTTTTTACCAACTTTTGTTTTGAAAAAATACAAATAAAGCAAAAGTGGAATAAAGAACATACCGGATATAACCATTGTCATGTTAGCATTAAAGAAATTACTAACATCAAATAACAGTTTAGTAAAAGCAGGTAATTTTAATCCAGCTTGCATAAAAGAAGCTCCCATTTTAGGAAAAAGAAATATCATTAAAAATACCATAAGAAATGTCATCATAACAACTAAAATAATCGGATAGGTTAACGCTGAGATAACCTTACCACGTAATTCTTTATCTTTTTCTAAATTAACTGATATTTTTTCTAAAGTTGTTTGTAATGTACCAGATTTTTCGCCAGCTTTGATTAAATTAATTGTGACATAAGAAAAAGTTTTTTCATTTTGTTCAAAGGTAAGATAAAAAGGATTTCCTTTTTCTAAATTAGATCTTGATTGAAGTAAAAAAGTTTTAACAGGTCCTTTTTCATAATCTTGCATTAAAACATCAACCGCTTTTAAAATATCAGTACCAACTTTTAACATCAAGCCTAAATATTTAAATAAAAAAATCTGATCCGTTAAACTAATTCCCTTTTGAAACAATGTTATATTCTTTGAATTTGATTTAACATTAACAGGAACAACTTTAACTGGTTTTAATCTTTGATTACTTAAATATTTTAAAACGTCTTCAAGGGTTGGCATATCAACATCCCCTTCAACATAAATATTTCTTTGATCAAATGCGGTATAATGAAAAAGCATAGATAAATTTTAGTTTATTCTTTAACAACTCTGAAGACTTCCTCAATGGTTGTTAATCCAGTTTGAGCTTTACGCATACCATCTTCAAATAACGAAACCATACCTTCTTTGCCAGCTAATTCACGCAAGCCATCTAACGAAAAACTTTTAGTTTGCATATAGTTTCTCATTTCTTCTGAAACATTAAAAACTTCATAAATAGCTACACGGCCTTTATAGCCAGTATTGTTACATATTTTACAACCACTACCGCGATATAGTTCAGAAGGTATAACATAATTATTCTTTTTAAATGGTGAATTTTTGTATTGTCTTTCAATGGATTTTTTAGTTTCTTCACTTAGTTTGTAACTTTCAATACAATTACGACAAACCTTTCTAACCAAACGTTGAGCAATAACAGCATTAATAGTTGCCGCAGCAAGGAATGGCTGAACACCTAAGTCAAGCAAACGAGGAACAGCAGTAGTTGCATCGTTGGTATGCAAGGTGGATAACACTAAATGACCAGTTAAAGCAGCATTAACCGCAATACCAGCAGTTTCAGAATCACGAATTTCACCGACCATGATGATATTAGGGTCTTGACGCAAAATAGAACGTAAACCATTAGCAAAACCTAAACCAGCTTTAGGATTAACTTGTACTTGATTAACATAACGAAGTTCATACTCGATAGGATCTTCAACTGTAACAATATTAACTTCTGGACGATTTAATTTATTTAAAACTGAATACAAAGTAGTAGTTTTACCAGAACCAGTAGGACCAGTAACTAAAATCATACCATAACTGCGTTTAATATTTTCATTTATAATTTGAGCAGTATCACTTTCCATACCTAGCTCTTCAAAGCTTAAAGGCTTAGTGGATCCAAGTAAAAGACGCATATTAATCTTTTCACCATAAAATGTAGGTAATATAGAAACACGCATATCAAATGAATCATCGCCTTTGTGATGTTTAAAGCGTCCATCTTGAGCACGATTGTGTTCATCAATTTGAAGCCCAGCTAAAATTTTAACACGAGCGACTAAAGCATTATGAACTTCTTTTGGTAAGCGTGTAATTTCACGTAAAATACCATCAACTCTAAAACGAATAAGAATAGCTTCTTCTAATCTTTCAATATGAATGTCAGATGCATTAAGTGAATAAGCATAAATAATAATTGTATCAAACAACGAAACAATTGGCATATCAGAAGCAGCTTCAGCTAAATCCATATCTTCAACAATAGATATTTTACGTAAAGTATTTTCAATAATATTAGAAAAGTTTTCTGTTAATTGTTTACGATACAAAGCAAAGGCGCTTTTTAAATCGTCATCAGTAGTTAAAAATACCTTGGCTTGAAGGCCAGTATAGCGTTGAAGAAAATTAATAGACTCTAAATCAGTAGGATCAACAACAGCTAAATAAATATAATCATCTTTTTTATCAAAAATAATCGCATTATGAGCGCGAGCAATATCTTCAGGAACTAAATTTAAGATACTAAAATCAATATCTTTACTAGAAACTTTAACCCGAGGAGTGTTAAAAAATTTAGATAATAAATCCACTAAATAATCTTTGGTAATAACCCCTTTGGATATTAAAAGGTCGCTAACACTTTGGCCAGTACGCTTTGATAATTCTAAAGCTTGGTCAAACTGCGCCTCTGAAACTAAACCAGTTTTAAGTAAAAGCGGTTTTAAAATTTGCAAAGATATTTTCATATAATAAGATTAAAAAATGCCTAAGTTACTAAATAATTGTGATATAAATCAATTATTTAGTAAAATATTTCTTAAATAAGGAAAGATATTTGTAAAAATAACAAAATAAATAGAGGAAGAAAGAATCATAGCTGGAATTCATATATTTACAAATGGTATTCTTTCTAATACGGTTTTTGAGTTTTTAAAATATAATTTTTGTTTTATTAAATTAAATAATTGTAAAGCAAGTAAACATATTATACTAGAAATTATAAAGAAGAACAGCATTGGTCATAGGTTTAAAATAATACCCAAGACAATTAAATATGGTTCTTCGTTGTAGAAAAATCTTTCATTAAACTTGCGATTAGCAAAAACTAATAATTTAAAAATTAAAAACGAAAACAATAATGTAATGATTGGTGTAAATCAATAATTATTAAATGAAAATTTAATAACATAATCAAGTTTTAAAAATTCTTGAGTTGCTGGACTTTTGGATCACATTCAATAATTAATAATTGTTGCATATAAAGAACGGAAGATAATAAAAATAACATTAATAATAATAGCGATGCGAATATATTTTATTTCTGGTATTTTTTTATTATCAATCCATATTTTAACCAACCCTGCTAGGGTTATAAAACCAATAACAGGGTTGGCAAAAAAGTAAACAATATTGTTTAGTGATTGCAATGTAAACATTATAGCAATATTAAGCTAGTGATTGGTGTAAAAGTTTGTACTTGTTGTGCCTGGTAATATACTAAGGCTAGTACCGAGTTCATACACATCGATTAAGTCACCACCATCATCAACTTCCTTGGCTTTGTAGTTAGTAGATTCCATATTAGCATTAACTTCAAAGTTTAATGAAGAGTCACATGCAAATGTATACATGGTTGAAGGTGAAGCAGTAATACCGCCGTTGGATGGGTCCATTGGTAATTGGCCAATAGGAGCTGATCCAGTTGATGAAAAGTTGGTTGGTAATCAACCTGTGCTATCAACAGCTCTAACAGTAGAAGCAGTTCAGGTTCATCCAGTAGGAGCACTTAAATTATCAGCAGTAGCAAAAATGGTAGCATCACCAGTACCACCAGTACATTTGGTATTAGTTGCACCGTCCAATATTGGTGTTGTAGCGTCAGCTAAATAGTATGACAAAGCTGAAGATAAAACTCTAAGATCTGACATTCTTTGACTATCACGAGCACGTCTAAATAATTCTGCTGGATTTAATGCGAAAATAACAATAGCAGCTAAGATAGCCAAAATAGCAATAACGATCATTAACTCAACCAATGTAAAACCTTTCTTATTTTTCATATATATGATTTAATATTTTTTAAAATTTA
>CAZDQI010000019.1:267-11695 GCA_964507765.1 uncultured Candidatus Saccharibacteria bacterium | reverse complement strand
ATATATTTTGAATAAAGTATAGCATAAATTTAATAAATTTGCAAGCTTTTCAACAAAAATTTGTATAATACTTTAAAAAAGCATCAAAAAACACATGTTTTTCATTAATGTCGGACTGCCCAGACTCGAACTGGGGCTAAATCGTCCCGAACGACTCGTGCTGCCACTACACTACAGCCCGCTTACTTCACTTTATATTTTTTCTTAATTTTTTCTTCTTCTTGTAAAATTAAATCAGAATAAATTTTTTTAGATTTGTCACTTAATTTTTTCAACTGAACATCAGATAATTTATTTAATTCTTTAGCTTTAGTATTTAAATATTTTACAGTGTTTAATTTGATATCACCAATAATATCAGATAATAAAATATCTAGCATAAATCCTAACCTAGGACCTGGCTTAATTTCCAATAATTTCATTAATTTATTCCCATCAATTTTTAAAGTTTTTAAGCTTAAATTTTTATTCTCCATTTCATTTAATACTTTTTCAACTCTAAACAAAAAATGTCTTAATCTAAAAGGTAAAGCCTTAGGACATCCAGACCCAATTCTATCTGCTTCTCTTAATTGAGATAATTCTAAAATATTTTCTTTTTTAACTTTAGATAATAAATAACGTATAGAAGAGTCTGTATTAATCTCCGGATCATAATAAAATTGATGATATCTAACCAATAAAACAACTTTATTTAAAATATAATTAGGAAATTTTAATCTCTCAAGTATTTTTTTAGTAATTTTAGCACTTACAACTTCGTGATTGTAAAAAGTAGAATATTTACCCTTTCCTTTTTTAACTAATGGTTTCCCAATATCATGAAACAAGGCCGCCAATCTAACCTCTAAACTAAAATCATTTTTAACTGCATAATCAAAAGAATTAATTAGATGATCATAAACAGTATAAATATGATGCAAATTTTGATCTACACCAATGCAATTTATTAGTTCCAAAATAATATATTTTAACAACCCTGATTCTTCAAGTAATTTAATTGCTTGCTTTCCACTATTACTCATAACTATTTTAATAAATTCATCTCTAATCCTTTCGCTTGAAACAAATTTAATATTCTTTGCATTTGAAATTATAGCTTTAAAAGTTTTTTCTTCAACCTCAAAACCTAATTGGCAAGCAAATCTAATCGCTCTTAACATTCTTAAAGAATCTTCATCAAATCTCTCCTTCGGATCTCTAACCGCTCTAACTAACTTATTTTTCAAGTCATCTTCTCCTTTATATAAATCAATTATTTCTCCTTCTACTTTGACTTTTGTTTTCAATTTGTCATATTTATTAATTGAAAAAGCCATCGCGTTAATTGTAAAATCGCGACGCATTAAATCATCTTCTAACTTTTTAGCAAAAACAATGTTTTCTGGATGCCTCTTGTCTAAATAAGAACTTTCTAAACGAAAAGTTGTTACTTCTACTATCTTTAAATTATTTTCTTTAGCTCCAGTAATAATCCCTACTGTCCCAAAATTATTCTCATAAATGCTTTTTTTAAATAATTTTTGAATTTCCTCTGGCTTAGCACTTGTTGTAATATCTCAATCATTAATTTCTCGCTTTAACATTAAATCTCTTAAACAACCACCAACAATATAAGTTTCAAAACCTTTTTTCTTCAGTTTTTCTATTATATCAAAAATAACATTAGGTATAGATAACAATGTTTTCCCTTGTATTTTACTCATAAAAATAATTTTTAAAAATTAAATTATTCTTCTGGCTGCTCTTTTAAAAACTTCTCATAAGATTTATAATATCTATTTTCATCATTAAAAGGTATTGTGTTTTCTTCATTTATGATTATATCTTCATTAGCAACCGGATCAGGATCATCACCAGTCGTAACTACATCTTCATCCAAATCTTCACTTTCTTTTTTTAATTTTTTCAATTGATCTTTTACATCAGATAAATCATCTCCACTATCTCCAATTATATCGATATTATCCAAATCGTCTTTTTGATTTTTTAACATATTAATATATTTAATTTTTTAAGATTTTTTTTCTAGATGACAAATACTTGCAATGCATATAGCTAAAGCATCAGCTGCATCATCTGGTTTAGGTATTTCATCTAAATTAAAATATTTTTTAACTAATTGTTGTATTTGTTTTTTCTCTGCTCGACCATAACCAGTCATATATTGTTTAACTTGCAAAGGTGTTAATTCAATAATCTTAATTTTATTCCTTTTAGCGGCCAACAACACCACCCCTCTTGCTTCACTAATCTTCATAACTGTCTTTGCGTTTTTAAAAAAGAACAATTCCTCTATCCCTAATAAATTTGGTTTATTGGTTTTTATCAATTTATTCAAATTTTTAAAAATTTTATCTAACCTAGTTAAACCATCAAAATCAGATAATTCCCAGCAACCAAAATCAATAATTTTAGCTTCTCCTCTTGTATATTTAACTATTGCAAATCCAGTTCTAGAAGTTCCTGGATCAATTCCAATAATTATCATATTAATCTATATAATTTGCATTGGTAAAAATCTCCTCGATATCCTGGCTGTCATCTAATGATTCTATCAATCTATCTATTTTATCTTTTGTTGATTGATCAGCAATATCAACATTTTGATTACCAACTCACTCTAAATAAGCATCTGCTACTTCAACAAATTTTTCAATTTCAGATTTAACAACATGTAAATCAGTATTTCCTGTTTCAATTTCAACTACATCATCTAAAACTTTAATATCAACTGCTCCTGCTTCAATTGCTTTCATTTCAAATTCAGCATTTCATTTTTCTTTATCAATAACAATTGTACCTATTTCTCTAAACATTCATTTAACACTACCTTCCCCCCCCATCTTGCCATCAAATTTAGACAAAATATGTTTAACATCTGCTACAGCTCTATTTCTGTTATCAGTAATAGCATGTATAATTAAAGCAACTCCACCTGGTCCATACCCTTCAAAATATATTTCTTCAATTATACCAGCATCTCCACCTTCTCCTGCTCCTCTTTTAATTGCTCTTTCTATATTATCTTTAGGCATACCAGCTGCTTTTGCTCTATCAACTAATAACCTTAATTTTGGGCTTAAATCCACATCGCCATTTGCTTCTTTACTTGCTAAAGCAATAGCTACAGCATATTTAGAAAATATCTTACCTCTTTTAGCATCAGCTAATCCCTTAGCATGTTTAATAGATGATCATTTCGAATGTCCTGACATAATAAAAATTTTAACAAACTATTAAATATCTAATATTTATCAGATATAATTCAAATTAGTAGTTAATTTATAATAAAATGATTAACTTTATTATGAAAAAATTAACTAATAATATAAATCTTTAACATTATACACTATTTTTAATCAAAAAACAACCCCCAAAATATTGCTATTAAATAATTTATCTTGCAAATTATTTTATTTTCTGTTAAAATATATTTAATAATTTCAAATATTAAAACATATTACTATGAAAAATTTTTCAAAAATTAAAATTTTCATAATCACTACATTAATAACATTGTTTTCTACATTTGTTTTTGCTAAAGCTTGCCCTCTTGAAACTATTGGGCTTTCAAAAAACAATCAAACAAACAAATTTAATGAAGTGTTTGCCTTACAAATGATCATATCTCAATACTCAAACATATATCCTGACGCATTAGTCACCGGTTATTTCGGCCCAAAAACAGAAGCAGCTATAAAAAGAATACAATCAGATAACGGCTTAAATGACAATGGTGTTATAACTCAAGATACATTAGATTTAATCTGCACCCAATATTATCAATGCCCATTTCAAAGCATGATTGGTAGAGGAGATGAATTAAATCCAGAACAAAAAATAGAAGCAAAAATGCTTCAATATATTTTAAAATATTTGCCTAAAGTAAATTACCGAGGATCAACAAATGGAATTATCGGTCCACTTACAGAAAAATCAATTACAACATTTCAAGAAGAATATGGATTATACCCTACTCAAATATTAGATTTTGATACTAATAACGAACTATGTAAAATTTTTGAAAACATTAATAATCAAAAATTATCAGCACCAGTATCACAATCAAAAACAACAACATCTTATTCTATATCTCCACTAAAAGCTATTTGTGTTGCCGAGCCTTCTAATGGCCAAGTCAATCAAACTATAAGCTTCCTATCTCAAGTTTTTGGTGGCAACCCACCTTATACTTATTATTGATCTGGATATGCTTCAGGTAACAACAAAACATCAAACAATATATTTACATCAAAAGGACAATATAAAGCTATATTAAAAGTTGTTGATTCTTCAAATAAATCAGTTGAAACAGAATGTTATGCTTTAATTGGCGGTCAAACATTCCAAGCCCCAACATTAATACCTGATTTAATTCCTGATATCAGTGTTCCACAGCCTGTAACTACAAACACAAATGTATCAGTTAATATAACCAGTGACTTTAGTAGTATAAACAATAAATCTGATTCAATTAATATATTCTGAACATCAGAAAATGCAGAAACATGCTATGCCACATCTGCTCCTAAACACAACGATTGATATGGCCCAATTAATAATCGTGGCCAAAAAACAATTAGTAACATCGACATCAATCAAGGAGATGCAGCTATATTTACAATTGTATGCAATAACAAAAATCAAACTGAAGTAAAGTATGTTATCATTAAAAGAAATTAACATTTTCTTATGCCAGAACTTCCTGAGGTAATCACAACGATTAACTATATATATCCATATATTATTCATCAAAAAATAAAAGATATTTGATTTGATAAAAAAACAAAAATAGAAAACCTAACCAACAAATCAATATCTCAGTTAAAAAACAAAAGTATTACCGATATATCTAATATCGGTAAATATATTTTATTTACAATTGAAAATGATTTAACCCTAATAATCCATCAAAAAATTAGCGGCCATTTATTATTTAGCAAATTTAAAATAATAAAAAATGAATGAAAAAATCCAGAAACTAATTCACCCATCAATGATCCTAATAACAGATTTATTAGATTCGCTCTAAAATTCAACAATCAATGGCTTGCTCTTTCCGATAGTAGGAGATTAGCTCGCATAACCTTAACAAATACAAAAAACCTCCAGAAAATAAAACCAATAAATCAAATGGGTATTAACCCATTATCAAATAATTGAAAATATGATTTATTTAAACAAAAACTTAAAACTCATAGTATTGAAATAAAAAAAGCCCTGCTCTCTCAAAATATAATCAGTGGACTTGGTAACATTTATAGTGATGAAGTTTTATTTAAAAGTAAAATAAAACCTACAAGGAAAATACCAACACTATCAGAAAAAGAATTAAAACAACTATTTAAATATATTCCCTTAATATTAACCGAAGCAATAAAAAATAAAGGAACAACATTTAATACTTACCGCAACCCAGACGGAAATTCTGGTAAATTCATCAACTATTTAAATGTTTATCAAAGAAAAAATAAGAATTGCAAAATTTGCAATAATAAGATAGAATCAATAAAAATAAATGGTCGCACCTCATACTTCTGCAACCATTGTCAAAAATAAACATGATATATTCCATCTATGGTAAAAACGACTTTCTCGTTAGTTTAAAAAAAGAAAAATTCATTAATGATTTCAAAAAACATAACATTGAAATTCATGTTTTTGATTTTGACAATTCAAATAACGAAAACTTCACTCAACTAAAAAACAGCTTAGACACATTAGATTTGTTTTCAAATAAAAAAGCAATCATTGCAAAAAATATAGAAGAAAGCAGCTGATCAAAAGAAAAAATAAAAGCACTTACTTCTTCTTTAAAAAAAATAGAAAACAGCAAAGATATATCTATTGTATTTATAACCATAAAAAAACTATCATTTCTGTCTCGTATTAAAACAACCAGTGAAGAATGTAAAAAATTAGAAAGTAGTGAGCTAAATAAATTTATTAATCAAACTTGTAAAGAAAACAATGTTGTTCTAACATTAAAAGCAAAAAATTTCCTCACATCTTGTTTCGGTGATAATCTTGGTATAATATATAACGAAATTATTAAATTAAGTAATTATAAAAAAGAAATTGATGATTCAGACATTCTTAATTTAATTAATGAACCAAATCTATCAAATATATTTGCTCTTACTGACGCCATCTCTAACAAAAACAAACAGCAAGCAACAAATCTTTTATTTAGAGAATATCATGCTGGCACTTCTGATCTTCTAATTTTTGGAACAATTGTTGGACAAATTCGAAACGCTATCCTAATTAAAGAATATCAAAAAAACCCTAGCACACATTTAGATATACACCCTTTTGTTCAAAAAAAACTTAAATCATTTGTTGATAGTTTTGATTTAAAAAAACTTAAAATTATGTATTCAAAATTATTTAAATACGATTTAAGTATAAAAAAAGGTAAAATAAATCCAATTTTAAGCCTAGAACTATTTATCAATGACATAATTTAAAAACCAACAAAAATAATTGTTGGTTTTTAAATTACTTAGCGCTTTTTATTTTCTTTGCTAATCTTGATTTTAATCTATTAGCCTTATTCTTGTGAATAACATTTCTCTTTGCGGCTTTGTCAACAATTTTGTAAAAAGATTTTAATTCGCCTCCTGCTGTTTCTACATCTTTTGCAATTAAACTTTTACTAATTGTTTTTTTAGTTTTTTTGATTTTTGTTTTGTATTCTGTATTTCTCTCATTTTTTCTTTTGCTTTGTCTTAAAGCCTTTTTAGCAGATCTAATTATTGGCATAATATCGTTTATTTATAATATTTTAATTATATAAGAGATTATATCATACTTTATCTTAAATGTAAACAATAAAGCAATATCCTTAATTTAATACCACTGTTATAGCCTTCTCTAAAATATTTAATTGACTATCCACAACATGAACTTTCAATTCACTTTCTTCACTTAATGATTCTTTTGGTATTTTAATCCCAAAAATATCATCATTTATATGTTTTAATTCTCCAAAATATATATTGCCAATAAACAAAGTTTTTTCATCAATTCCTACATTGCTTTTAATTCTTACTCTTAACTCAATATCGGTATTAAATATTTGTCTATCCTGAACATTCAAAAATTCAATATCAATCTTT
Organism: uncultured Candidatus Saccharibacteria bacterium; assembly: GCA_964507765.1. GTDB lineage: Bacteria > Patescibacteriota > Minisyncoccia > UBA6257 > JAKLIH01 > JAKLIH01. Next base: position 4,571 of record CAZDQI010000019.1, on the reverse strand, counting down.
GGCTCTATTGTTGTATTTGTTGTGTTTGTTGTTTCTACTGGTATATAGTGTTCACTATACACACTTTCATCAAAACTTTTATTGTATGTTTTGCCAAAATCAGGAATATGTGTATTTGCCCAAGCCAAAACAGACTCTTCTCATAAATTAAATTGATCATCGTTCCCTGGATTTCTTGGTATTGGTCCTAATGGATTTTTTTTATCAACATAAAATAATAAGGAATGTAGATGTAAAGAGCTTCCCAGTTGATTAACATATTGACCATTTAACATTGGCTTAGATATATTTGTATATACTGGTTTAGTAAAATACTCAACTGGTTTTTTAGATATGATATACTGCATAAATTCATTTCAAGCTGGAGCAGCAACCAATCCTCCTGTTGGTCCTTTAAACATCTTTGAATAATCATTATTACCAACTCAAACACCAACAACTACATTAGGTGTATACCCTAAAATTCAAGCATCGCGTGAATCAGAACTAGTACCAGTTTTAGCCGCCACTTCAATATTTTCACCAAAATACATTGCATTATTACTTGTATGGAATAATGGCGTTCTTGCTACATTATCAGACAAAACATCATTAATCATATTGACATGCTCACGCGAAAACACTAATTCTGATTTATCTTTGTATTCTTCTAAAACTCTACCGTCTTTATCTTCAACTTTAAGTATTGTAACTTGTGGCCTCTTAACTCCTTCTTGACTTAAAACAGAATAAGCCCCAACCATTTCATACAAATTAACAGCTCCTCCGCCTAACACCAAAGATAACCCATATTGATTATTAGCATTAATTAAAGTATTGATTCCAAATCGATTAGCAATATCGATTGTATCTTCAATCCCAGCTAAATACAAAACTTTAACAGCTGGTATATTCAAAGACTGAGCTAATGCATTCCTCAAGTCAACCGGCCCTCTATATAATTTGTCATAGTTAACCGGAATATATGTTTTAGAAGGATCGGTAGAAAAATTTGTTTCTGTATCAAAAACAATTGTATTTGGTGTATATCCTTTTTTAAAAGCATTTAAGTATACAAAAGGTTTAAACGAAGAACCCGGTTGTCTTAACCCAAATGCAGCATTAAAATTACCATCAATATCTGTATTTCAAAAATCACGAGAACCAACCATAACTAGCACTTGCCCTGTTTTAGAATCTTGAGCAACTAATGCCATATTTTTAATGCCATATTTTTCTTCATTACTATCCCCATATTTCTTAACTGTTTCTTCTGCTTTTTTCTGTAAATCATAATCTAATGTTGTCGTAATTTTTAAACCACCTCTCTGAATTAAATCTTCACCATATTTTCTTGCTAACTCTGATTGTATATATGAAACAAAATGAGGCGCAAGTATTGCTTGTTTTCTAGTTTTAAATTCTGTATTAAATTTTTTAAAAATCTCAAAGTCGCTATCAGACAATCACCCTAAACCATTCATTCTTGTTAGAACTCAATTTTTTCTAACCTCCAATTTATCTCTATTTCTACCAAAAGGAGATAAATAAGACGGTGATTGTAATAAGCTAGCTAAATAAGCTGCTTCATTAGCATTTAAATCCTTAACATTCTTGCTAAAATACAATTGACTAGCTGATTCTACTCCATATGCATTATACCCAAAAGGAACTTGATTTAAATACATTTCAAATATATCGTCTTTGGTATATTCTTTTTCCAAATAAAACGATACAATTAATTCTCGTATTTTACGAACAATACTTCTTTCTGTTGTTAAAAAAGCATTTCTAGCTAATTGTTGAGTAATTGTTGATCCCCCTGCACCTCTACCCATTTTTACAATATTTTCAATAACAACTCTAGCTAATGATCTAATATCAATTGGACCATGCTCATAAAAATCATCATCTTCTGCTGCCATAACAGCATGTTTAACTACCTCTGGTATTTCTTCGAATTCAACATACTGTCTATTTTCTAACTGAGTTTGATCATAAAGTATTACTTCTCCGGTTCGATCATAAATTGTAAAACTCTCTTTAGAAATACGAATACCTAAAGTTTGAATATCAGGCAAATCTTTTCAAAAATAAAACATTGTCATGGCTAATAAAATAACCATTAATATACCTAATATTACAAAATTTCTAAAATTAAAAATTTTCTGTATAATATTTTTATCTCTCGATATTTTTTTAATCTTAGAAATTTTTTTCTTTATATTCTCTTTTACTTTCTTAATAGGGATTTTACTCATTTCTTTAAATTTATTTAGTACTTATTGTACCTGCTTGATTAATAGTTAAAGTTTTAACAAAACTTCCTGTATCAGTTGTTACCGAAATATTTCCTTCATTTACCCTATTACCAAACTTATCATATATTTCTACTCTTGGCTCAGGTGGCAAATATACTATCGATGATATATCAACCTCTTTAAATAGCACACCATTACTTAATTTAATCTCTTCTTGTTTTTCATCTTCGCTATAAACTCTATCTCCTTGAACCGTAGTTCCCTCACAAAAATCAGAGAAAATTATATATCTATCATTAAATGATTCGTCAAAAACAATGCCTCAACCACATATTTTTTTATCTGAGGTTTGTTTTGTTTGCATTGACGAATTAGCCACACTACGAATATCAAAAGCAATTCGTTCAACCGAACGATTAACTTTATTAATACCTTCTCCTTTTTGACTATAAGCAATTGTTATTCCTAGCATAATCATAATTATTGCCGAAGTAATCAAAAGCTCAACCAATGTAAAACTTTTTCTCATAAATTATTTAATTAACATTAAATTAAAATATGCTTGAAAAATTGCCTCTCCATACAAGAATGTTAACAACCCACCTAAAGCTAAGTATGGACCAAAAGCAACATATTGTTTAAATTTCTTTTTACCTGTTGACATCAACACAAAGCAAGCAATGCCACCAATTATAAAAGATAGAAATAGAAAAGCAAACACTGCTGGCGTTCCTAAAATAAAACCAATAAAACCAGCAATATATGGGTCTCCATCACCCATTGCTCTGCCTTTTGTAAACCAAACAATAATCTTAATAAACATAAAACCAATAATAAGGCCCAAAATATTACTAAAAATATCTGGAATTGCTGGAAAAAAGAAACTAGCACTCCCTAATCAATTATGATAAAAATCAAAAAAAGCTATTGATTGATATTTATTAATTAAAAACAATAACCCCTCGCCAACTAAAGAAACAAAAAAACCAACCATTAAAAACCCATCTAAAACAACTAGATTTCGTATATCATAAATTGATATTAAAAATAGCAATGCCACATATATTAACCATAGAGCTAAAGGCAAAAAGTTAGCACAAATTTGAAAGATATCACAATTAACAAAAGCGGAATTAAAAAAAGGAATTTGCAAAAATCTTCAAAAAACCAAAACAAACAATATCCCAACAAAAAACTCAGAAGCCGGATTTAAAATCGATATTTTTTTCTTACAATGACTACATCTTCCTCTTAAAAAAATATAACTAAATAAAGGAATATTTTCTCATATTCTTAATTTAGCTCCACAATAATCACAATGCGACGGGGTTCTAACAATTTCTTGATCTTTTTCAGATCTTAGTATTACTACGTTTAAAAAACTCCCTATAATTGTGCCAAAGAAAAACAAAAACATATAAATAGCACCAATAGTTAAATCAGACATATAAATATATTAAATTATTAATTATGCATAATATACCAAAAAAACAAATAATTTACAACCAACTATACCATATTCCCCCACTCTCAAATATTTTTGTCGTACTTCTCTCCTCAAACACAAAATAATCTTTTAGCAAACAAATATGCATCTGCACTAACATAATATGATTTTCAATGAAAAAATTTAATTGCTAAAAACCTTAATTTTTCCTCATTCTTTATATATTTCATCTGTATATTTATTTTCTTTTTAAATCTTTTTATTGTACTTTTTCTTAATTTTATTTTATTACTTAAAATAGTAAAACCTAAAAAATCAACTCCCTTTTTAAGAGGAGTTAATTTTGTTTTTTGATCATCAATTTTAAGTTTTAATTTATTCAAAACAAAAAACTTAATTTTCTCATATTTTATCCACAAGTCTTTCTTATTTAACCCTAAAATAACAAAATCATCCATATATCTAATATAGTATTTACATTTTAAAACATTTTTAATATAAAAATCTAATTCATGTAAATAAATATTTGCAAATAACTGAGATGTTAAATTCCCTATTGGCAAGCCGCTTTCATTTGAACCTAAAATAATTTTAATCAAATTTAAAACCTCTTTATT
>CAZDQI010000019.1:0-257 GCA_964507765.1 uncultured Candidatus Saccharibacteria bacterium | reverse complement strand
ATTTTACAATATCACATTTTAAACAATAAATATTATCGTAATTTTCTAAATTATTTTTTGTTTTAATAATCCTTAAAAACTTCTTAAATCTTTTAATCGCTTTATGTAGCCCCTTGTCTTTTCGACAAGCATAACTATCATATATGAATTTCTTATCAAATATTGGCTCAATAATGTTGCATAAAGCATGATGTATAATTCTATCTTTAAAAGGAGCTGCTTTTATAACTCTTTTTTTAGAATCATTCACAACAAAT
>CAZDQI010000018.1:8192-12957 GCA_964507765.1 uncultured Candidatus Saccharibacteria bacterium | reverse complement strand
TTTGATAAAATTTGTTAGTGTGGTATAATATATTTAAGATTATTTATTAAACTATATATTGATGTTTAACAACAGAGATGAAAATTTAAATTTAGGGAAAGATTTTTTGAAAATATTAGATTTAATGGAAAATACTAATGAAAATATTTTTGTTAGTGGGAGAGCTGGAACAGGAAAATCAACCATGGTAGATTATTTCAGGTTGCATACTAAAAAAAATTGTGTAGTTTTAGCTCCAACTGGAGTAGCGGCTTTAAATATTAAAGGACAAACAATACATTCTTTTTTTGGGTTTAAACCAGGAATTGTTCCTTCGGATATAAAAGAGGTTAAAAATGCGCAGAAAAGAATAATGTATAAAAAAATTGATATTATTTTAATTGATGAAATATCAATGGCAAGAGCTGATTTAATAGATTGTATAGATGTGTTTTTAAGAATTAATGGTAAGCAACCATTTGAACCTTTTGGAGGTGTACAAATGATTTTTATTGGTGACTTATATCAGTTACCGCCAGTTGTTACTAGAAATGAAGAAAATATATTTACTGATAGATATGAAAGCCCTTATTTTTTTGATAGTAAAACTTTCAAAAATTTTAATTTTAAATATATAGAACTAGATAATGTTTATCGTCAAAAAGAAGAAAGTTTTGTTGATATTTTAAACTCAATTAGATTAGGTAAGATTGACGATGATTTAATAAAGATGATTAATAAGAATGTTGATAATGATCTTGATAAATATTTAGATAATAATTATGTATATTTAACAACTACAAACTATATTGCAGATAGGATAAATAAAGAAAGATTAAATTTAATTATTGGTGAAGAAGAGTGTTTTATGGGTTCGGTTACGGGTGATTTTTTAACTGATAGATTGCCAACTAAAATAGATCTTTGTTTAAAAGAAGGAGCCCAAGTTATGCTACTGATTAATGATTTTCAAGGGAAATATGTTAATGGCGATATTGGTAAGATTAAAGAAATTATTAATAATGACATGGAACAAAAAATATTAGTTGAATTTCCAGGTAAAGGTGTAAAACAAATATTACCATATAAATGAGAAGCAATTAAATATGTTTTTAATAAAAAAGAAAAAAAAGTAGAAACAAAGACAGTTGGCTCGTTTTTTCAATATCCTTTAAAGCTAGCTTGAGCAGTAACAATACATAAAGCCCAAGGGAAAACATTTGATCGAGTGGTAGTTGATTTTGGGCAAGGAACTTTTGTGTCTGGTCAAGCATATGTAGCTTTGAGCAGGTGTAGAACATTAGAAGGGTTGGTTTTAAGAAATCCAATTAATAGAAATTTTATTTTTATTGATGAGAGAGTGCAAGAATTTTATAAAAAAATTAAATAAAATATTATGGCTAAATTAATTATTGATATTGAAACAATAGGTGAAAATTATGATGAGATGGACGAAGTTTCAAAACATGAATTGACTAAAAAAATACAAGAATTTGAAGAAGATAAAGATTTGTATAATAATAAACTAGAAGATATTAAAAATAAATTAGGCTTATCACCTTTAACAGGAGAAATTGTAGCTATTGGTTTGTTGGATTATGAAAAAGATCAAGGAGTAGTGTATTATCAGGCACCAACCATTAAAGAAGAAGATAGTCAGGAGGGGAATTTTAAATTTAAACCAATGAAAGAGCAGGAAATGTTAGAAAATTTTTGACAAGGAGTACAAAATTATGATGAAATTATTACTTTCAATGGTCGGGGTTTTGATATTCCATATATTATTGCTCGTTCAGCTAAATGACAGATAGAAGTAACTGAAAATTTAATGCCAAATAGATATATTGAAAATCAAAAATATGGGTTTAAACATGTGGATTTATATGATCAGTTGGGGTATTATGGAGCAGTAGGTAAGACTGGAGGTTTACATATGTGATGTCGTTTGTTAGGAATAAAAAGCCCAAAAGAAGGAGGGGTTAAAGGAGATGATGTAAATAGATTATTTAAAGAAGAAGAATATTTGAAAATCGCTCAATACAATACAAGAGATTTGGTAGCAACTAAAGAATTGTATGATTATTGGAATCGTTTTATGAAATTAAAAAATTAATAAAAATATATTATGGGTTTTAGTAAATTATATGCTAAAGGTTTAAAACAACCATTTAAATTATCTAGAACAAAAATAGAAAATTTTATAAAATGTCCAAGATGTTTTTATTTGGATAGGAAGATGGGAATTGCTCAACCACCAGGATATCCTTTTACTTTAAATAGCGCGGTTGATACTTTATTGAAAAAAGAATTTGATGTTTATAGAGCTGATCAAAAAATACATCCTTTAATGGAAACTTATGGAGTAAAGGCGGTACCATTTAAACATGGGAAAATGGATGAATGAAGAGAAAATTTTGTTGGAGTTCAGTTTTTGCATGAACCAACAAATTTTTTAGTTTTTGGAGCGGTTGATGATATTTGAATTAATGAAGACGGAGAATTAATAGTTGTTGATTACAAAGCAACAAGCTCAGAAAATAAACCAACCTTAGATGCCGAATATAGACAAGGATATAAAAGACAAATGGAGGTATATCAATGATTATTACGTCAAAATGGTTTTAAAGTTTCTAATACAGGGTATTTTGTTTATGCTAATGGGAGAAAAGATTTAAAAGCATTTGATGGTAAATTAGAATTTGATGTTGATTTGTTGGATTATGAGGGGGATGATAGTTGGGTTGAAAAGATATTATTTGATATTAAAAAATGTTTGGATAGTGATGATATTCCAGACTATACTTTAGATTGTGATTTTTGTAAATATCAACAAAAAATTAAAAAAATTTAAATTTTAAAATATGAAAAAGGTGTATGTGAGCTTGACTGGTTATGATGTTATGACTTTTGAAAGGAAGTTCAAAGAATTAAAAAAATTTAAAATTAACGAAGTTTGTTTGTTTTTATCAGCGTTACCAAGAAAACATCATAAATATGTATTTGAGAAATTATTACATTCTGATATTAAATACATACCACTGGTTCATATACGACAAGATACACTTAAGGCAGATATAGAATTTTTAAAAAAGAAATTTAAGACAAAATATTTTAATATTCATAACGATGCGTTAGAAAACATTGAGCGTTATGAACCGTATTTAAAGGATGTTGTTTTAGAAACTCATCCTGATGTTCAGTTTAATGAAACAGGATTGGCTAAAATTGGTGGTTTTTGTATTGATGTAGCTCATTTTTGAAGAGGCAAGGAAATACAATCAAAAGACTATTTTCAAGTATTGAAATACAAAGATCAGAAAAAATTGTTTAAGTGTAATCATTTAAGTGGGTATAAAAAAGGATGGGGAGATTTACATGATATTAAAAATCCAAAAAGTTTTTTGTATTTAAAAGAAGTTCCAAAATTTGTTTTTGGAAATATATTAGCTATTGAAATAATGGATACAATAAATATGCAATTAAAGGTCAAAAAACTAGTAGAAGAAATTTTAAATATTTAAAATATGAAGGAAATATGTAAAAAGATATTGCCAGAAGAAAGAAAGAAGTATAATGAAATATTAAAAGAGCTTATAGATGAAAACAAGGAAAGGCCATTAAAAAGTACTACTTTTGTTAAGCTCTCAAAGTATGTAGAGTTAACTAATGATATAATTAGGAATAGAGTTGTTTTGAGAAAAGGAAGACATAGTTTGGATATAACTTCTTTGTTGCCAGAAGGAGCTGAGTTTAAATTTCGCCCTTGAGATCAAAAATATAATTCAACTTTTAGATGCGTTTTTTACAATAATGTATTAAGTGAGATAGATTTATTTAGTTTATTGCATGAGATTGGGCATGCATGAGGCCATTTTGAAAAACCAGAGCTATATGTAAGTGGAGAAGATCAAGTAACTATAGAAAGAGATGCTTGAGCTTGAGCGTTAAAACAAATGAAAAAATTAAGAGATGAAGGTTATGTTAGTGATAAAGTTACAAATGAGAAATTGATGGATATTGTTAAAGCCTGCTTATATTCTTATGCTAAACATTATAATGAAGAGAAATTAGATCATGCTGAGGATTTTTTAAAAAGAAAAATGTCTGATAAAGATATTTTTTAAATAATATATTATGAAAGAAATATTAAAAAAATTATCAGCAAAAGAGGCAAGTAAATACAGAATAATTATGGCTAAGGTTGATAATTTGGAACGTTGTTCAATGAGTATACAAAAAGATTGTTTAGCTTCTTTTGAAAATGGGACGATAGCTAAAACAAATGTAGAAAAAGGGAATATATTATTAATTAACAAGGAAAAAGAAGAATTTAATTTAAATAATATTGTACCTGATGGTTTTAATTTAGTCTTTGTTAAAAAAAATTGAGCTTGTGATAAGAAAAATAATGTTATAAAAGTGCCAGCAATTTTTAATGAAGAATGCTTATTTTTATGTTTGCATGAAATTGGCCATGCGTGGGATTCTGCTAATATAAATACAATTGAAGAAGATGAAACTATGTTATTTAAAGATAAGTTTTCAGTTAAAGCGAGAGAAAGGTTTTGTATGAGTCAAGTCAGACAAGAAAGAGACGCCTGAGCCTGAGCTTTAAAGCAATGAAAAAATTTGGTGAAATTAGGATTCGTTGGAAAAAAAGTTTTTGAAGAAGACGTGATAGATGTAGCAAAGGCAATGTTATTTAGTTATGCTAAACTTTATGCAGGTTGGCGTATTAAAAATCATAGTAAATTTTTAAATAAAGATTTAAATTAATGCTTTTATT
>CAZDQI010000018.1:0-8092 GCA_964507765.1 uncultured Candidatus Saccharibacteria bacterium | reverse complement strand
TTATTGTTAAAAAAGGCAAAATGTGTTAAAATTATATTAAATAAAATTTAAACTAATTTTTATGAAAGATATAATTGTTGTTGGTGATAGCTTAGCTAAAAGGTTAAGTGAAAAAATAAATGGCGAATATTTAAATGTTGAATATCGTACATTTTTTGATGGGGAATTAAAAGTAAGGATTCCTAATATTAGAAAAGCTGATGTTGGGGTTTTGTTAATAGATTTAGTTCAAGATCAAAATATTAATGAATATTTATTAAATTTCTTGCTATTAAGTCAAAAATTAAGAGAATCTTGTGATAAGGTTATAGGTATTATGACTTATTTACCGTATAAAAGGCAAGACAAGGAGTTTTTATCTGGAGAAGTCATATCAAGTAAAGTTATGGCTAAGTTTATTGAAAAGAATTTAGATTGTTTTATAACCTTAGATTCACATGAACATAGGCTTATGATTTATGATATATTTTCTATACCAGTATACAATGAATCAATGTTTATGGATTTAGGCAAAGAATTTTTAGATTTTGATAAAGAAAATACATTGGTTGTTGGTCCTGATTCAGAAGCAGCTGCTTTTGCTGAGAGATTCTGTAAATTTAATAATTTTAATAATATAATATTGCCTAAAGAAAGAGATACCAAGACAGGAGAAGTTGTTATTAATATTCAAGACAAAAGTGTTTTTGAAAACAAAGATATTATTATTGTTGATGATGTAAGTGCGAGTGGGGGAACAATATTACATTTAATGGATTTGTTAGAAGGATTAAAAGTTAAAAGTGTAAGTGTGGCTTTATCTCATGGATTATTTATTGGTGAAGTTGAAGAAAAGTTGAAAAATAGAGGGCTTAAAAGAATTGTGACTTCAAATACAATTCAAAATGAATTTATGAAGTCTGATTGCGTAGAGGTTTTAGCAGAAAGATTAAAAATTTTACTAAAAGAGTAATATGAAATATGGTTTGAAAAAAGATGAATTAGAACAAAAAAACAAGCATCATTTTTTCTTAAAGGCTAAGAAAATAAATATTCGAACTGGTAATGCCTATATTATTTTAATTAATCAGATTGATGCTGATAGGTTGGGTATTATGCCAGGAGATGAATTAAAATTAGACTGAGATAATAAAAGTATTGAACTTTATACAGATATATCGTCTGATTTGGTAAAAGAAGGTGAGTTTGGTTTGTTTTTAGATATTTTTGATAAATTTGAAATTAAAGAAGGCGAATTGTTAAGATTAAGTTTTGCTAAAAGAGCTCCTTCAATTAAGGCTATATATAAAAAATTAAGAGGTGAGGTTTTAAATTTTAATGAAATATATCAAATTATACGAGATATTGTTGATAGAAGATTAAATGAATTAGAAATTACTTTTTTTGTTGCTCCAAGTTTTAATGAAAAGAATATTGATTTTAATGAAGTTTACTATATGACAAAATCAGTAGCTATGCTAGGTGATACTTTTGATTTTGGTGACATGGTGGCTGATAAACATTCAACTGGTGGATTGCCAGGGAATAGAATTACACCAATTATTATTCCAATTGTTGCTAGTTATGGTATATGTATTCCTAAAACATCATCAAGATCTATTACATCTCCAGCAGGAACAGCTGATACTTTAGAAACAATAATGAATGTAGAATTTAGTTCAGATGAAATACGCGATATTGTTAAAAAGAATAATGCTTGTATGGTTTGAGGCGGGGCTTTGAAATTAGCACCGGCTGATGATATTATTATTCAAATAACTAAAGAATTAGGGATTGAGCCTTATTCTAAAATGGTTGTTAGTGTTATGGCTAAGAAAGTTGCTATGGGGATTAAGCATTTGGTTATTGATATCCCAGTAGCTAAGGGAGCAAAAATTTCTGATGTAAGAACAGCTAAAAAAATTGAAAAATTATTTATGTTTTTAGCTAAAAAATTTGATATTAAAACTAAAGTAATAACTAGTAAAAGTTTTGGTCCGATTGGTAGAGGTATTGGCCCATCTTTAGAAATGAGAGATGTAATGAGAGTGTTGCAGCAAAAAGAAAATAGGCCTTTAGATTTAGAGAACAAGGCGATTAAATTAGCTGGATATATTTTAGAGATGGCAGGTGTAGCTAAGAAAGGCAAAGGAGTTGAAAAAGCAAAAATTAATTTGAAGAATGGTTTGGCTTTTCAAAAAATGACAGATATTATTAAATCTCAAAAAGGTGACAGCAATGTTGATTCGGAAGATATTAAGGTTGGTCAGTATTCATATGGCTATGTGGCTAGAAAAAATGGAATAGTAAAATCAATTAATAATGCTGATATTGTTGAGTTGTGTAGTTTGTTAGGAACTCCACAATTAAAAGGCAGTGGTATTTATTTGAATAAAAATGTTTCAGAGAAATACAAAGAAGGAGATATTTTATTTACAATGTATAGCGAGAGTGAAACAAGATTAAACTTAGCTAAAGAAGCTTTGGAAAAATTACATAATATATATATGTAGTTATTTTGCCAAGCAAATTGCAATAATATTATTTGCTTTGTTTTGTTTTAATATTTTAGCGCATTCATTTAATGTAGATCCAGTGGTAAAAACATCATCAACTAATATGATGTTTTTATTTTTTATTAAGTGTTTTTGATTTTCATTTATTTTGAAAATATTTTTTGCATTTTCTTGACGTTTTAAAATATCGGTTTGGTTAGCTTGAGGGGGGTTATTTTTAAAACGAATTAATACATTGTTGTATGTTTTGATATTGAGAATTTTGGAAATTATATTTGCAATTATTTCTGATTGATTAAACCCTCGTGTTCTTTTTTTATATTTATGAAGTGGTATGGGGATGATAATATATTTATTATGCTTAAAATATGATTGGTGTTGAATTAGGCTAGTGCTTAATATTTGTTTTAGTGTTGGTTGAATACAATATATTTTTTGATATTTAAATTTGTGAATTAAATTCTTCACAATACTATTTTTATAATCCATACAATTTATAACTAAAGAAAATAGGTATTTGTTATAATTGCAATTGTGGGTTTGATTTAATGAACTTATTTTAGTATTGCAATTTGGGCAAAAACAATTAGTATGAATGTTTAATAAGCTATAACAGCTATCACATAAAAGATAATTGTTGTTGGTATATTTAAGGCAGTTAAGACATTTATTAGGGAAAAATACAGAAATTATTTTTGATAAGATTTTCATGCTTGTATTTTTTTTAAAAATATATTAGAATATATGTTAATTATATAAAATTTTAATAATTTAAACAAATGTTTTTTAAGAAGAGATATTTAGGAATAGATATTGGCACGACAACAATTAAAAGTGTTGTACTGTCTTTTAGTAACAATCAACCGAAGTTGGAGTCTTATGGTATTTTAGAAAATTATGCTCATTTAGAAAGAATTAATGAAGCAATTCAGACAAGTAATTTTAGGTTGGTTGAAAAAACAACAGCAAAATATTTAGTTGATTTATTAAAACAAAGCAATATTAAAATTAAAGAGGCGGTTTTTTCTATACCTTGTTTTGTGGCATGCACTCATGTTTTAGAAATGCCACCTTTGTCTAAAAAAGATTTAGAAAGGGCAGTGTATTATCAAGCAAAACAATATGTACCAATGCCTTTAGCGGAAGTTTCTCTTGATTGACAAATAGTTTATTCTGATAATTCAAAAATAAAAGTTTTGTTAGTGGCTATACCAAAAGAATTTATCAATCGATATTTAACAATTGCTAAAATAGCTGGTATTAGAATTGTTAAAATGGAATTAGAATGCTTGGCTAGTTCGCGCTCATTAATTGGAAATGAAAAGGGAGTTGTAAGTATAGTTGATATTGGTGGTAGATCAACAACAATTACTATTTTTGAGAAAGGAGTGTTGCAATCAATTAAAACAACTGATATAGCTGGAGGTGATTTAACTCAAGTAATTTCTACTGGATTAAATATTATTCCCGTTAGAGCTGAGGAAATAAAAAGATTGTATGGCTTAAAGCCTCCGGTTGGACAAGAAGAGGTTATGAAATTGATGTTGCCATTGTTAGGAGCGATTGAACAAGAGATGCAAAGAGAATATGATTTGTTTTTTAAAAAAACAAATAAAAAAATTGAAAAAATTTATTTGACAGGAGGTATTGCTAATTTACCAGGAATTACAAACTATATGAGTAATGATTTTAAAGTTCCTGTTTTTGAAGGAAATCCATTTGAGTTGGGTATAATTAAGTATGATAAAAAATTAGAACCGGTGGCAAAAGATATTGGGTCTAGTTTAAGTGTAGCTTGTGGATTAATTATGAAATAAAGACTTGTTTTTTTATAAAAATTTGTTTATAATATATTTAATAAAATTTAAAAATTTATATGGCATTTGATTTTGAAAAACCAAATGATGATTGAGGTTATACAAAAGGTAAAGCATCAACTTGACCAAAGAGTTTGATGACCTTTGCTTTAGTTTTTCTATTTCTTGTTGTTGGATTAAAATTTGGATTTGATTTTTTAAATAAAGCTGAAGAGGCGAAAATTGAAAAATATGATGTAGAAATAGAAAAGGCAAAGGCTAGTTTCCCAGTTGAAAATCAAAAGGCGGTTTTAACTTTTAAAAATAGTGTTAATAGCTTAAAATCTATTTTAGACAATAAAGTTAAGACGTCTGAATTTTTAAGTACTATAGCTAACAATACACATAAAGAAATATATTTTACTCAATTGACAGCTAATGTAACTAGTAATACTATTGATATAAGTGGTGTAGCTGAAAATTTATCAGTTGTATCTCAAGCGGCTATTGCTTTTTCTCAGATCAATGGGGTAGAAGAGGTTGAGGTTAAAAATGCAAGAGATGTTTATTCGAGTATAAGTTTTAATTTGATTTTAACAGTTAATAACTCTTTCTTTAAATAAATAGTATGAAAGAAACTACTAAACAATCAATTTCAATATTAGGAATCACTTTAATATTTGCAGTGTCAATTTTTGTATTAAATAAATTTACACTAGCTTCTTTTTCTGAATATCAACAAAATAAAATTGAGATTCAAGAAAAGAAAGAGGCTTTGATTGAAGTTGATAATTTTAGAAAATTAGCCGAGGAGTTAAATAATAAATATAATTCTATTGGAGGTGATTTTTATAAAATTACTGAAGCAGTTCCAACTACTCCTCGTTTTTCTGAGTTATTAGCTATTGTTGATTCAATTGCAAGGCAAGTAGGGGTGACCGTAAGAGATATTTCTTTTAGAGATATACCAAATAAGAAAGTTAATAGTAATTTACATAGTTTAGTTGAGATAAGTGTAAATATTTCTGGAAGTTATGAAAATGTTTCATCGTTTTTTGCAGAAACAGAAAAAGAATTAAGAATTATGGATACTGCTAGTTTGACTATGAAAAGCCTAAAGTCATTAACTAATCGTAATTCAAAAGAAGAGCTTTTAGATGTTAATGCGGTGATTCAATCTTATTATCAAAATATCAATTAATATTTAAAAATATATTATGGCTATAGAAATAGAAAAAGCAAAAAATAAAAACGGGGGACCATTATTTTTAATATTAATAGTGGTAGTAGTTGTTATATTTTTTGTTTTTTTAAGCTTACGTAATAATTTAGGCGAAAAAGCTTCTTCAGCAAATATTGATAAAATAATTGATAAAGATACAAAAGAATTAGAAAATATTAGTAAGAATTTAGATAAAAATATTGATAGTATTTTTAATAGAAGTGATTTTCAGCAATTATATCAACACAATGATTTAAAAATGGATTTTGAAATAGGGAAAGAAGATCCTTTTAAATCTTTTTAAAAATTAGCTATGATTCAATGAAATATATTATTTTCTGCTTTAAAAAATAAAGGGTTTAAATTTGATGAAAAAAAAGTATTAGAAGATGCAAAAATATTTAGAAAAGAAATAGAAGATGTTTTGTTAGAAGACAGAGTTTTAAATGAGCAAGAATTGATGAAGGTTAAAGCAGAAATTTTAAATTTACCAACTAAAACTTTTGATAAAGATGATGTTTTGTCAAAAGATGTTTTAAATATTATCGAAGAAAGTTCAGCGCGTAATTACAAGCTGGCTGTTTTTGATAAAAAAAATAATGAAATATCAGTCGCTATGCTTCATCCTGATGATGAAAATGCGTTAAGTGCTATTAATTTTATTGCCAAACAAGACCAATATAAAACAAAGCTTTTTGTAACAACAGAAAGTGATTTGCAAAAAGCGTGAAGATTTTATACTAGTTTTGCTGATAATTTAGCTAATGTTTTGAAAGAATTAAAACAAAAATTAGCGCCACAATTGAAAAAGTTTTCTGAAGAACAAAAAGCTAATGATAGAACGTTAGATTTTAAAACAATTGAAAAGAATTTTGCTGAAGAAGCACCAATTATCAAATTGTTGAGTATTATTATTACTGAAGCAGTTAGAATTGGGGCATCAGATATTCATTTTGAACCGGAAAGAAAAGTATTGCGTGTTAGATTCAGAACAGATGGTAATTTATATACATCGGTTTTATTGCCTTTAGAAGTTCATTTGCCAATTGTTTCTAGAATTAAAATTATGTCTGATTTAAAAATTGATGAAACAAGAATGCCTCAAGATGGACGTTTCCGATCTTTTATTGATGAAAAGCCAGTTGATTTTAGAGTCTCTACTTTTCCTATTAATAATGGAGAGAAGGTGGCAATTAGAATTTTAGATGCATCAACCGGTTTGTTTACTATTTCTCAATTAGGATTTAATGCTGCCGCTGAAAAAGTTGTTAGTGAGGCGATTAAAAAGCCTTATGGTATGTTTTTAATTACTGGACCAACAGGTTCTGGTAAGACAACAACATTATATGCATTTTTACAAAATTTAAATAAAGATGGTGTTAATATGGTAACGCTTGAAGATCCGGTTGAGTATACAATAGAAGGGATTAATCAATCTCAGGTTTTACCAGAGATAGGATATTCTTTTTCAATGGGATTAAGACATATTGTTCGTCAAGATCCAGATGTAATTATGGTAGGTGAAATTCGTGATACTGAAACAGCAGAATTGGCCGTTCATGCAGCATTAACTGGTCATTTGGTTTTATCAACATTGCATACTAATAATGCAGCTGGCGTTATTCCAAGGTTAGTTGATTTAGGTGTGCAGAAGTTTTTGCTACCATCTAGTTTAAACTTGATGATGGCTCAACGCTTGGTAAGAAAATTATGTCCTCATTGTAAAAAAGAAAGATTGGCTAATCAGGAGGAAATTCAATTTATTGAAGAATCTTTGTCTGGTATGAGTAAAGAAGAAATTGAAAAACTTAAAATTACTAAACCATATAAAGTATACGACAATGTTGGGTGTAGTGAATGTAATAATACAGGTTATAAGGGTAGAGTCGGTGTATTTGAGGTATTAACAGTTAATCAAGTAATAGAAGATATTATATTAGGTGATATGTCAGAAGCAAAAATAAAACAAGAAATGAAAAAACAGGGGATGTTGAGTTTGCGTGAAGATGGTGTAATTAAAGCGTTAGAGGGAATAACAAGTCTAACAGAGATAATGAAAGAAACTGATATATAGTTGATATTAATTTAAAATATTGTTAAAATGTATTTAATATTAAATTAAAATAATGAATCCAGCAATAAATCAAGACAAATACGCTAAGAAATTAATTGAGTTAATGGTTCTTGCTTCTCAGCAAGGAGCATCTGATTTACATTTAAGTGTTGGTAAAAGGCCTATACTAAGGCTGGATGGAAAGTTGATTGCAGTTAATAAAGAAGAAATAATTACGCCAGAAACAATAGCTGGGTTTGTAGCGATGTTATTAGACGAAGAACAACAAAAAAGCTTAATGAAAAACAAAGAAATTGATTTTGCTTTTTCACTAGAAGATAAGGTGCGTTTTAGAATTAATATATTTTTTCAGAAAGGGTTTTTATCTATTGCCTTACGTTTAATACCAGTTAGTATTAAAACTTTGGAAGAGTTAAATTTGCCACCAATACTTCATAAAATGGCAAATTACAATCAAGGGTTTTTCTTGGTTGTTGGACCAGCTGGTCAAGGAAAAACTACAACA
>CAZDQI010000017.1:3171-13176 GCA_964507765.1 uncultured Candidatus Saccharibacteria bacterium | reverse complement strand
ATATAGCCACATTTTAAACATTCATATTTTAATACATATTCTCCATGTTTTATCTCAAAATCAACCACTTTCATTAATCCCCCGCAATCACTCATCCTATCCCCTGGATTAATATCAACATGTTTAGAATACAAACAATTAGGGCAATGATCAGTATAACCATTACCCATCACTTCGTATCCACAATACTCACATTTAAAATTCTCCACCTTCTTTTGAAATCTTTTCATTATATCTTCTTCATTTGAACTTTAAAATCAAAATTCTCATTTTTAATTTCTTTTTCAATTTCAAAATCTTTTAATTCTTCAAAATTAAAATTATTAATTTTAATATCTTTTTGAATATTGTTTTCAACTAATTTCCAGAATTCATTGTTTTCACTTTTAATAATTGATAAATCAATTAAATCATTAGGACTATAATTTGAATCACGACGTAATTCTTGAATTAATCTTGTTAATTCCCTGTATTTACCCTCATTGATCAATTCTTCTGTTAAATTAACATCTAAATCTAAATCAACGCTAATAGTATTGTCAAAAACAACATTTTTAACATTAATTTCATCTTTCAAAATATCTAAAACACTATCTTCAACATCAAAAGAATTTTTAACTATTAAAGCATTAAGTGGTTGTCTAACTTTTACCCCTTTTTCTTGACGTATTTTTAACGCTTGCGTACTTAAATCTCTAATATTGTTCATTTGGGACAACAAATCTTCATCAGTATCTATTCCTAAAGACTTAATCAATTCTAAATGAACTGATATATTGTTTTTATCAAAACCTCCTTCCTTTCAAACCAAATCAGCTGTAAACGGACAAAATATGGCAAACATTTTATCTATTTCTTTTATACCTCAAGCAAAAACAGATGTTGACAAAACATCATTCTGCATAGTTTTTCTCGATCTTCTTAAATATCATCTTGAGAAACTATCAATCAGTTCATCTAATACTTTTGTTCCATTATATGCATTGTATTTATCTAAAGCATTACAAAATTCATTTTTTGATTTCTCTATTTTATTAATTAATCATTTATCTAAAACAGATAATTTTGAATAATTATCTAAAATCCATTTATCATCAATATGCTTTTTTTCCACATAAGTCTCGTAAAATTTAAAAACATTGAAAAAAGTATTAATAACCCTTCTTTGTTGGATAACCAAATCATTTTCAGAAAACTTTTTATAATCTCCTGCATTTGAAACATTTACAAAATATCATCTTAAAGAATCGGCTCCATATTTTTCTATCAATTCTTCAGGGAAAATAACATTACCTTTTGACTTAGACATTTTCTCCCCATTTGAATCCAGTATCAAACCTAATGTTACAACATTTTTATATGAAGGACCAAAACCTAATAAAGTAGAAATTGCTAACAAAGTATAAAATCATCCTCTTGTTTGATCCATACCCTCACTAATAAAATCGGCTGGAAAACGAAATCCTTTATCTAAATAATACTGTAAATCTTTCAAATCCAATTCATCGGTATAGTTAAAAGGAAAATGAGATTGAGCAAAAGGCATTGCTCCAGAATCAAACCAGCAATCAATAACTTCACTTGTTCTTTTCATTTTAGCACCACAATCACACTTAATAGAAAAATCATCAATATATGGTCTATGTAAATCAATTTCTCCTGTTTCGCTATTAATTGGCAATTCTGTATCATTCAACCCTGCCCCCCTTTCTTTTAATTCTTTTATTGACCCAATAGCATGTTTTTTACCACAAGTTTCACAAATTCAAATTGGTAATGGCGTAGCTCAATAACGATTTCTTGATAAAGCTCAATCTTTAATATCATTTAATCATTCCCCAAACCTACCATGCTTAATATAGTCTGGCTCTCAATTAATCTTTTCATTATTCTCTAATAACTCATTTTTCAATTCTGACATTTTAATAAATCAACTTTCTTTTGCTCTATAAATTAAAGGTGTTTTACATCTTCAACAGAAAGGATATTCGTGTTCTGTTCCCTGCATATCGCCATGAAGCAAAATATTATTATCTTTTAAATAATCAAAAATTATTTTATCTGCTTGTTTAAAAAACAAACCCCTTGCTTCTTCTAGAATATTTTCTTTATTCATCAATCTGCCCTCTTCATCAACATTTAAAATAACTCCTAAATTTTCCTTATTCCCCAGTTCCATATCATCAATACCAAAAGCTGGAGCAATATGAACTACCCCTGTTCCGTCAGAACTTGAAACATAATCAGCTTCAACAATTTCATAAACTTTTTTGTTTTGATCATATACTTCTTTGTCTTCAAATAAAGGAATATATTTTAAACCAAGAAGTTTATCATTTTCTATTTCTTTTAATTTTTCAACATTTTTATCTTTCAAAAAATCAACCAAACTTAAATCTAAATGACAAATAATATTTTCACCATCAACATTAAATAAATAATATTTAATATTTGTATTAATTGCTAAAGCGACATTTGCCATTAATGTTCATGGTGTTGTTGTTCACACTAATACACTAGCTTTATCAACTCCAAATATACTAGCATCCTTTAATTCAAATTTAATATAAATTGATGGATCTTTAACATTTTTGTATCCTTGAGCCACCTCATGGCTTGAAAGACCTGTTCCGCATCTTGGACAAAAAGGCAAAACTTTATACCCTTTATAAATCAAGCCTTTATCGTAAATTTGTTTCAAAATCCATCACACTGATTCCATATAATCAGTATCATATGTCTTGTACGCCTTATCCATATCAACTCAATAGCCAGTATCTTTAGTTGTTTTTTCTCAATCTTTAATATATTGAAAAACTGAATTTTTACATTCATTATTAAATTTATCTACCCCATAGCTTTCAATATCATTCTTGTCTTTAAAATTTAAAGCTTTTTCAACACTAATTTCAACTGGTAAACCATGAGTATCTCAACCGGCTTTTCTATCTACAAAAAAACCTCTCATTGTTTTGTATCTACAAAACAAATCTTTATAAGTTCTAGCTAAAACATGATGAACACCTGGTCGGTTATTAGCTGTTGGTGGACCTTCATAAAAAGTAAATAAAGGAGCTTCTTTTCTTGCTTCCAGCACCTTTTCAAATATATGATTTTTTTCTCAAAAATCCAATATATCTTTTTCCTTCTCGACAAATTCTAATTTTCTTTTTTGATCATTATTATCTTGATTCATATTATTTTTTTATTTTTCTAAATATTGCTTAGCTACTTGGTAATCTCCCAAATATTCTTGTTTAATAATTCTACCACCTTTTTTAGTCATAATAATTTTTTCACTCCCTTTACCAGTTATAACCAAAACCTCTTCTTCGTCTTTCAACATATCAATTGCCTTTTGTATAGCGTCAATTCTATTAGGTACAATTCTTGCTTTTTCTTTATCTCCAATCCCCATATATACTGCATTTATTATTTTATGAGGATCTTCATCATAAGGATCTTCATTAGTAACAATTACATAATCACTTAAATTACTTGCTATTTTACCTATTTCTGGTCTTTTCCATTTATCTCTTGATCCACCACATGATCCAATTATACTAATAATTTTTTTAAATCCCATTTCTCTTAAAGTTGTTAACACTGCTTTCAATGAATCTGGCGTATGTGCATAATCAATAACAACATTTTTATTTGTTCTTGTTCTTACAAACTCCATTCTTCCTTTTGCCCCTCTATATTCTTTTAACGCATCAGCAACTTTGCTCATATCTATTTTCATTGCCTTTAAAATAGATAAAACAATTAAGACATTGTACATACTAAATTTACCATATAAATTAATGTCAAAATGCACATCTTCAAAATTAAAATGAAGGCCACTAGCATCAATTAATAATTGCTCTGGTTTAATTAAATTCAGGTTTAGAATATTAGCCTTAATATTCTTTTTGTCTTCTTTCAAAGAAACAACATATTTTTTATCCGCTTTAAAATCTAAGTAATATGAACAATTATTATCATCAAAATTAACAATTGAAACTTTTTCAATCTTTTTATTATCAATAAATTTATGTTTGTGTGACATGAGCAATTTAAACAATCTCCCTTTAGCTTTTTTGTAATTATCAAATCCACCATGAATTTCAACATGTTCTTTTTGCAAATTTGTAATCGCTACTATATCAAAATTAAAAGCATCTCCTCTAAATTGAGTTAACCCTGAAGAAGTAACTTCTACTATACCAACTTTAGCTCCTGATTTAAATGCATTTCTGAAAAACATAGGTAAAACTCATCTACCCGGCATTGTCATTTTTCTAGTATTGTTTGATACTTTATTATTTACGTTTGTCCCCAATGTTGAATAACTAGCATGCTTAACATCTAATTTTTTAAAAACAAATGACAGCATATCAACAACCGTGCTTTTACCTTTAGTCCCAGTAACACCAATAATTACCATTTTGTCTTGAATGTTTTTCAATAAAAACCCACCAACTATTGATCACATATAATGCCAACACATAATTCCAAGTTTTCAAAATTCTTTAATAAGTTTTTTTATAAAACCCATAATCTAATTTGTTTAAATCAATAATTATAATATTGTTATCATATCATAAATGCTATATAAAATCAATTTACAGTTATTAAATATATTAAAAATTATATCATAAAAAATAGACACAATCAATAAAAAATGGTAAAATCAATCCATATTAACAACTATCTAAAAACAACAAAAGTGAGTAGTTTTAATTTAAAATCAAGCTTTAATCCAACCGGAGACCAACCCCAAGCTATAAAAAAACTAACCGAAAACATAAACAATGGTGTAAAATACCAAACCCTTTTAGGTATAACTGGATCAGGCAAAACATTTACTCTCTCTCATATAATACAAAATACTCAAAAACCTGTATTAATCCTATCGCCTAACAAAACATTAGCTGCTCAGCTGTTTAGTGAATTTAAAAAATCATTTCCTCAAAACCAAACAAAATTCTTTATTAGTTTTTATGATTATTACCAACCTGAAGCTTATCTCCCTTCTAGTGATACATATATTAGTAAAGATGCAAAAATAAACAAATATATTGAAGAATTAAGACACGATACTATTACTAGCCTACTTAAACACGACGATGTTATAACTATCGCTTCTGTTTCTGCTATTTATGATGTTGGTAGCCCAGAAAATTTCAACAAAGCATCTTTTACAATCAACGTAAACGATAAATTCACACGCACTGAAATAGCCAAAAGATTAGTAACCATTCATTACACCTTAAAAAATTTAAACTTCTCTGATTCTGGATTTTTTAGATATAGAGAAAATATTGTAGAAGTATTTTTACCAAATGGTTTAGAAATAATAGAAATTGAAATTGAAAAAAACAAAATAAAATCCATTAATAAAAAACACAACAATCTTGAAAACCAAAGTAAAGATTTTCTAAATATAAAAAACAAAACAAACTTTGAAAAACAAGCTTTACAAACATTTACATTCTTCCCAGTAAAACTTTTTGTAACCGATAAAGAAAAACTTGATTTAGCAATACTAAATATTAAAAAAGAATTAAAAGAATCTTTATCAAAATTAAAAAAACAAAAGAAAAATACAGAATACTTTAGATTAAAAACTAGAATTAATCGTGATATTGAAATGCTTCAATCAACTGGTTATTGTGAAGGCATTGAAAACTATTCTCGACATCTATCTTTTAAGCAACCTGGCGATCCCCCTTTTACATTAATTGACTATTATCGCTTCAGATTTGGTAATGATTTTATGCTTTTTATTGATGAAAGTCATATAAGTATTCCTCAAATCCAAGGTATGTATAATGGTAATTATGTAAGAAAATCAACTTTAGTTAATTATGGTTTTCGTTTGCCTTCGGCTATCGATAATCGACCTTTAAAATTCTCTGAATTCGAAAAACTAATTCCTCAAACAATTTTTGTATCAGCTACTCCTAAAGAATATGAAACAAAAAAATCACAACAACATATTGTAGAACAATTAATTAGACCTACAGGAATTTTAGATCCCAAAGTAATTATCAGACCTTGCAAAAACCAAATTCCTGATTTAATTAAACAAATTGAAAAACAAATAAAAAACAAAAACAAAACATTAGTTTTAACTTTAACTAAAGCATCAGCTGAGGATTTATCTACCTTTCTTCAAAATAAAGGCATTAAAACCAAATATCTTCATTCTGATATTAAACCTTTAGAAAGACCAAAAATATTAAATGATTTACGCTCAGGAAAAATAGATGTTTTAATTGGAATTAATTTGCTTCGTGAAGGATTAGATTTACCAGAAGTTTCGCTTATTGCTATTCTTGATGCCGATAAAGAAGGGTTTTTAAGAAATAAAACATCTTTACTCCAATCTATTGGTCGCGTAGCCAGAAATACTGAAGGTACCGCTATTCTATATGCTGATACCATAACCCAATCTATTCAACAAACCCTTGATGAAACCAATAGACGCCGAGAATACCAAAAACAATACAACAAAGATAATAAAATAACAGCCAAAACAATTAAAAAATCAATCGAAGATACATTTTCTACTGATGAAGAGAATTATACAAAAAAACATTCAAAAGAAATGTTATTCTATTTAGAAAAGAAACTACAAAAATCAATTGAAAATTGAGACTTTGAAGAATCAGCCAAGATAAGAGATCAAATAAAAGAAATAAAAAAAACTAAACCTAACAAATAGGTTTAGTTTTAAATTATTTTATTTTGTATATCAATAGCCCCTCTCTTCCTTACTAAATTTTTCCAAACAATACCTTAGTGTAATCCTTTGTATTCTTTTAATATTTTTATTTAAAAAATCTATTAATATCTTTTTATCTCTTTTCCCTACTTCTCTTAACATTCATCCAATTGCCTTTTGTATTAAATCATTTTCATTTTCAATTAAAATTTTTGAAATTTTTAATATATCTTTAAAATCATTTTTTCTAATAAACACCAGACAAGAAACAACACTTATTCTTTGTTGATTTCATTTTTTACTATTTGCTAAATTATATAAAATATCTCTTTTCTGATTCAATAAATATTCTCCTACTATATAAGTACACGTAGTATCTATTAGTCCTCAATCATCAAAATATTTTAAATTTTTAATATAAAAATTAAAAACATTTTGTTTATCTTTCTTGTGTTTTTCAACTAAAGCATAGCAAGCTAATTGCTTTTTTTCTTGAACGTTTGTTTTTAACAATTCTTTTATTTCTTTAAAATTTAATATTGAAATATATTTTTTAACAAGTTCTTTTAATTCTTTGGCATAAATACCATAAAAAATATTATTATTGTTTTTAAAAAAACTAGCATAAGTTTTAGCTTTTTTAATATTTTTTAATTTTTGAAAATCTTCTTCTAATTTAATAATCATAATTTATGCAAAAAATTTAATTATTTTTTGATTTAATCAATAAAATTTCATAAAAAAATTACCAATTACAATAAAAGAATCTATCAAAAAATAAAATTTATTAAACTGATTAAAAACCCATCAATGTCTTTTATTATGCCTTATAATTTTGTTCAATTTATTTAATTTATAATCAGGATTTAATATTTTTCTAGCAATTTCTTCACCTGAAATCAT
Source organism: uncultured Candidatus Saccharibacteria bacterium (assembly GCA_964507765.1). Lineage (GTDB taxonomy): Bacteria > Patescibacteriota > Minisyncoccia > UBA6257 > JAKLIH01 > JAKLIH01. The sequence continues at coordinate 5,561 of CAZDQI010000017.1, read as the reverse complement.
CGCTTGATAAATACCTTCACCTGTTAGCAAGGAAGCAAAGCCACCAGCATCACCAATTAAATATTTATTTCCAAACTTATAACCTTGATAATCACAATTTATAATAAAAGATTGATATTTAGCATTACTAGTATCAATATTATGGCTTTTAATAAATTTTTTAAAATTACTTAAAGCCTGATCAAAGCTCATTTTGCGTATATCACATCCACAACCAATAGATGTTGTATTTTTGTAAGGAAATATTCATAAATACTCTGCTTTAAACAACTTAGGCGTGTAAAAAACTTCAACATCAATATATTTTACTGGTAAAATATATTGAAAAGCCACTAATGTATTTAAACTCTTTAAACCAATATGTTTTCTAACTTTAGAGTTAGAACCATCCGCACCAACCAATGTTTTGAATTTAAAACTACCATTGTCAGTAATTATATAATCATGATGTATTTCTAAAACATTTGTTTCTTTTAAAAAACAAATGTTATTAGAATTTTGTATTTTTTCAAACTGTCATTTAGCTAAATTTTTTCTATTTATAGTGAATATATAATCCTCGCCACTCTTGTTTTTAATAACAAATTTGTTTTTTGAATTATGTAATAAAACTCTATTAGATTTAAATTCTATTAAATCTTTTGGTAAATTTAAATATTTTAACCCTTTAATTGTTAAACCTCCAGCGCAAACCTTATCACCCAATTCTTTATTTCTATCAATAATTAAAACTTTTAAATTTGTATTATTTAAAACCTCAGCACACTTCAATCCCGCTGGACCAGCGCCTATTATTATAACATCATAATTTTCCATTTCATTTTGCATTTAATAGCTTTTACCAAATAATCACTTATGTTTAGATTTCTTACCACAATAAATGCATTTACCATCAACATCATCATCATTCATTTGATCAAATTCCAAACATCTTGTTACTGCCTTGGTTTCTTCTTTTATTTTTGCTTCGCATTCCTTTTCCTCGCAGAAATAAGATCTAACAAAATACCCTTCTTCAATTAATTTCTTAAAATCTTCGTAATTATCAGCATCCTTTGTTCTTTGTTTTTTCAATTCTTCTGATTTTTTAAATAAATTATTTTGTATATCATCTAATATACATTTAATTGCATCTTCGATATTCTTTATCTCAACATCTTTTTTAGAAAAATCATCTCTTCTAACTATTTTAACCATTTCCTTTTCTACTTCATTATTCCCAATCTCAATTCTAACTGGAACTCCTTTTAATTCCCATTCATTAATTTTATAGCCTAAACTATGAGTATCATTATTATCCACAAAAACCCTCACTCCTTTTTCTTTCAATGTCTTTTCTATTTTACTAGAATAATCATTAATCATATTATTATCTTGGTTTTTCTTAGTTATTGGAATAATAACAACTTGTATTGGTGCTACTCTTGGTGGAATCACTAATCCTGAATCATCACCATGAGCTAAAACTAAAGCTGCAATTGATCTAGTTGACAATCCAAAAGAATCTTGAAAAACATTTTGTTTTTCTCCATTTTCATCAACAAAACTAACTCCAAAAGCTTTTGAAAAATTATCAGCTAAATCATGAGATGTGCCTGCTTGCAATGCTTTACCATTAGGAGTTACGATTTCAATTGAATAAGTGTTTTTAGCTCCAGCAAATTTTTCTGATTGGCTTTTCAACCCAAGATATACTGATATTCCCAAATAATCTTCATAAATTTCTTTGTATCAATTTAAAGCTTTGAACACCATTTGCAAATTATCTTCTTTATTACTAAAAGCACAATGACCTTCTTGTCATAAAAACTCAGATGTTCTAATAAAAGGATAGGTTCTTTTCTCAGCTCTAAATATATTACATCATTGATTTATTTTTATTGGTAAATCGCGATAACCTTGAATTCAATTTGCAAAAGCTTTATACATAATTGTTTCTGATGTTGGTCTTAAAACCAAAGGATCATTGAGCTCTTCTTTCCCAATTTTATCAACCGTTAATAATTCCGGAGCAAACCCCTCAACATGTTCTTTTTCTTTCAAAATCAAACTCATAGGAATTAACATTGGAAAATAACAATTCTGTATTCCATCATTTTTAAATTTTTTATCTAACTCATTTTGAATATTTTCTCAAATTGAATAACCATAAGGCTTAATAATCATACTGCCCTTAACGTCAGTATAATCACATAATCCTGCTCGTAATACCACATCATTATATCAATCTGATATATTCTCTGATTTTTTAGCTAAACCTCTTTTTTCAAAACTCTTTTCCATAATATCATATTATATTTTTATATACATAATTATATCAAATTTTAAAAATATTGTCCAGAATATGAAAAAAGAGCGACCTTGCACATCACTCTCTTGGTTGCTAATCC
>CAZDQI010000017.1:0-3071 GCA_964507765.1 uncultured Candidatus Saccharibacteria bacterium | reverse complement strand
TCTGCCCAAATACATTAAAAATTCAACATTTTTACCCTTTTTACCCAATATTGGTGACTCTATTAATCCTAACAATATATAATCCATATCCTCAGCTTCTTTTTTAACGCCTTCTATAATATTATTAATTAAATTTTTATCTTTAATTTTCCCTTTTTTATTCTTATCTCCTAATATCTCATATTGTGGTTTTATTAATAATACAATTTTACCATTATCTTTTAAAAATTTATTCAAGTAAGGTAATATTTTTAAAACTGAAATAAACGAAACATCAACAACTATTAAATCCATTAACTCTTCTAGCTTACATAAATTACGTATATCTGTTTTTTCTAAATTAACAACCCTCTTATCTTTTTTCAACTTTTCATCTAATTGACTTGTCCCTACATCAACGCTATAAACTTTACTGCAACCATTGTTTAATAAGCATTCTGTAAACCCACCAGTAGAAGCCCCGACATCAAGACAGACAAACCCACTAACATCAATATTAAATTCATTAATTGCTTCTTGTAATTTTACTCCTGATCTTGCTACAAAAAACCCATCTTTATCTACTATAATATCAACATTTTCATCAAACTTATCATGATTTTTCAAAACTAAATCTCCATTAACTTTAACCCTTCTTTCAGAAATTAATTTTTGAGCATCATTTCTACTTGAAACAAATTTTCGTTCTAACATTAAAATATCTATTCTTTTTTTCATTTTTTGTTATTTAAAGCCAATACTAAAGGACAATTTTTATGATCATGTTTTCTGGCTGGACAATAATCACGACCATATTGAACTAATCTCAGTTGAACATCCCCTCTTTCTTTCTCAGGAATAATTTTTAATAAATCTTTTTCAATTTTTTTCGGATCTTCTTCTTTAGTTAAACCATGTAAAATTGCCAATCTTTTTACATGAGTATCAACCGCAATCCCTTCATTAATACCAAACCCAGCCGACAAAACAACATTAGCTGTTTTTCTTGCCACTCCTTTTAAGATCAACAAATCTTCCATTGTCTTTGGAACTTTCGAGTGAAATCTATTCTTAACAATCTTAGCATTTTCAATAATTGCTTTTGCTTTAGTTTTGTGATAATTAACTCCATAAATATCCTTTTCAAGTTGTTTTAAATCAGCCTGCATATAATCATCAATATTTCTATACTTCTGAAATAATTTAAATGTAATTTCATTAACTTTTTTATCAGTTGTTTGAGCTGATAAAATAGTCGCTACTAACAACTCTCATATATTTGAAAAATTTAAAGCTATCTTTATCTTTGGATAAAGTTTTTTTAATTCCTTGTTTATAATTTTAAATTTTTGAATATTGTTCATTTTTATTTTCTATAGCTAAAATCAATTGATCCAACTCTTTAATATTTTTCCTCACAATTTCTATCTTCTTCTTGGAAAAAATCTTAGAATATTCCGATAAGATTCCTCTTTTCTTTTTATTTATATATTTGTTTTCAAATTCTTTTTTATATCACATTGAAGATTTACTATTGCATATTTTATTCTCTAGTATAGCCAACAAAGTTGCTTCTAAACATGGATTATTTTTTATAATCTTTATTTTATTCTTATTGGCTAATAACTCTGCACTATTAATCTCTTTTTTACTCTTATCGTTATCCAAGACAACAATTTTTTTATCAAAAGCCCCTCATTCGTTAATAGCATCCAATACTATGCTTGCCGGACTTCCACCCTTTCCATTCCTAATTTTAATAGCAACACCATCGGGAATATACAACGATTTTAAATATTCTAAAAAAATTTTTTCACTTACACCTTCTCCATATATAAGTATAGTTTCTTTTGCCTTCCTCTTTTTTCGTTTATATGGATTGGATCTAGACATATTTAAATTTTAGGAAAAGCACCGTAAGCACCAGAAATATATTTTGCATAATAGTTATCATCTGATCTCAAACCAGACACATCATCAAGCCTTCACGTCTCACTACACCCATTTTCATTTTTTTCTACTAAAACAATCTGGTACTTATCAAGCTTATTAAGAATAATATGACTATGAGTACTCATTAATAATTGAGCATTATTAGGATTCGTTTCTTTCTGAATAAACAAATCATACAAAGCAATAACCATTTCTGGATGTAAATTGCATTCAAATTCATCTATAACAGCTATGCTTCCTTTCTTAAGTGCTGATAAAATATTTTTTAACAAAATCATTAATTGTTTAGTTCCAGATGATTCATAATGCATAGACATTTGTTGCTTTTCTCCATCAAACAAATGAAAAGTTTTAACCTCAAACAGAAAACCCTTTTCTTGTTTCTTTTTTTCTATCTCAAAACCATCTAATCCTAAATCAAAACGTTGTAATATTTTTTCAGCCTGCTCTTTCAAATCAATATTATTACTAAAAAAATCAAAAGCTTCGTATAATTGTATTAAAGAATTTGGCAACAAACGATCCCCCACTCATCCAGCCTCAATAACATTAGTTTCTATATTTTCCCAGTAATTAATAATTTCTTGACTTTCAAGATGATTAAACCTAGCTGATACTGCTAAAATACTTGCATTTGTACGCAAATATTTTTTAAAATCTTTGGGCAACTTAAACGAACTTTTAAAAATATAAGAATCATTTTTTTCATCCCACGAGCGTGAAAACAATTTCTTAGTTGATCGATTCGCTTTATTAAGATATGTCATCTTCAACTCTTCTTTTAAAATTCGAGTTTTATTTACTAAAAAATAATAAGAATATAATTTTTTATTCATTTCAAATTCCACCGACAATTCTGTTGGTTTAGTCTTATTACTTCCAAATAAAAATGGTTTGACTAATATTGACGCATCTGGTTGAATATTAAAAGAATCCACAATTAATCATTTTAAAAATGGTAATACCTTCAACAAATTAGTTTTTCCAGAAGCATTTGACCCAACAACAGTTTCCACTTTAGAAATACGATCTCCAAAAAAAGAATGACTATAACCATTGTTTTTTGGCGCTTTGTTATTTACTTTAAATTCCAAAACGCTTTCTTCTTTAAAAGAATAAAAATTTTTGCATAAAAAAGA
>CAZDQI010000016.1:11039-13192 GCA_964507765.1 uncultured Candidatus Saccharibacteria bacterium | reverse complement strand
TTACTTCTTTCTTTGTACCAATAATGTTAACCATATTCTTAGGCAGTGGATTGGCTTCTTTCTTTCCAACAGCAATCGAGGTTGAAAATTTTTCTAACTTCTTTTATAGCGGTGTATTAGTTCTTAGTATTGCCGTTAATGTTTTTGATGCAACTGTTTCTTTAGTTTGAGATAAAGAATTTGGTTTTATGAGAGAAATATTAGTAGCACCTCTATCTAAAACAAAGATTGTATTAGGTAAAACGTTAGGAGCAGTAACCAGAGGTTTAATGCAAGGAGTTGCTTTACTGGTTGTTGCACCAGTTTTAGGTATAAATCTGTATTTATATCAAATATTTTTGTTATTACTGTTGATGATATTGATTTCTGTTATTATTGCTTCACTTGGTATTATTGTTGCTTCATTTATTAGACGAATCGAAACGTTTTCTTTGTTTAGCCAAATTTTTATTGCTCCACTATTGTTTTTGTCAGGTGCTTTCTTTACTTTAGAGAAAATACCACATTGAATGCAAATGATTAGCTATTTTAATCCTTTGTTTTATGCTGTTAATGGTATTAGAATATTAATATTTAATAACGATTTTATGCCAGAGAGAATGTCAAACATTATTGCCTATAATTTTAATTTTGGTTTTATTGTTTTAATCGTTTTTGCTTTGGTATCAATGGGTGTTGCTGTTATGGCATTTAACCGATTGAGTGTAGGAGAGGTAATTAAAAAAATATTAGAAGAAACAGAGGATATGATTTAGAATACTTGCTTTATTAACAAAAATATGATAAGATTAGGAACAATTAAATAAAGTATTAAAAGAATTTTTTATGTTAACTATTAGATTAAAAAGCGAAGGTAAAAAACACCAAAAAACAATGAGAATTGTAATTATTGACTCAAGAAAGTCTTCAGTCAGTAACAAATACATTGAAAAGGTTGGTTGATGAATACCAGCAGAGCACAAACACGATATTAATAAAGATAGAGTTCTATATTGAATATCAAAAGGGGCAAAACCAAGTATAACAGTATACAATTTGCTAGTAGAAAATAAAATAATCGAAGGCAATAAAATACCAAAGCATAACCAACCAAAGAAGAAAGAAGGTAAAGCGGTTGAAAAACCAGCAGAAGTTAAAAAGGAGGAGGTAAAAGAAACTCCCGTTGAAGAAAAGAAAGAAGAAGTAAAAGAGGAGGTTAAGGAAGCTCCTGTAGAAGAAAAACCAGAAGTTAAGGAAGAAGTAACTGAAGCTCCAGCTGAAGAAACTAAGGAAGAAACAGAAGACGAAGAGAAAAAATAACTATTAAGAGCCAACTAAAAATATTTAGTTGGTTTTTAAATTTTCTACTTGACTTTTATTGTTTTATGATATAATATATTAGTAATAATTCCAATTGGTCGGATTATTAAATTTAATAAATGTTATAATAGATTAACATGGAACAACACACAGATATGATTGTTTTGGAAACTATTTTAAAAGGCATTGTGAGCAATCCTGATGCAGTAAAAATAGATCGCCAAATCGATGAGAGAGGCGTCTTGTTAACCGTTGATGTTGACCCATCAGATATGGGACACTTAATTGGCAAACAAGGAAGAACTATTCAAGCAATTAGAACTCTTATCAAAATTGTTGGTGCCAAAAATCAAGCTCGCATCAATATTAAGATTCCAGGTTCACAAGAAAATACTGGACACCAAGAGCCAAGAACTGATAAAGTTGCTGACGCATTGGATGATTTGAAAATATAAATTAAATATTTTAAAAGGAGGTGGTTTTTACCGCCTCTTTTTTTTATGCAAATTATATGATAGAATAGATATGAAATTTAAAATTATGAAAAAATTAAGAACAATTATATATATATTTACAATATTTTCAATCTTAGTAATAGGATTGTGGTTTTTTGAATATGCCAAAAATGGAGTAAATAATATCGAAGTTTATGGAACAACCACGACAACAACTAAATTAAAAAAGGTATTAAAGGATGAAATATATACTACTCCGATTAGTTATGTAATTGGAGATGAAAGAAGTATTTTGATTGATTTAACAAACATGAATTTGTTTTTAATTAAAAAAGGCGATATACTAAAAACAATTAAAGTTCTTCATAAAGGACCTAATAATTTATGATTTCAATCACC
>CAZDQI010000016.1:0-10939 GCA_964507765.1 uncultured Candidatus Saccharibacteria bacterium | reverse complement strand
TAAAAACAATTAAAGTTCTTCATAAAGGACCTAATAATTTATGATTTCAATCACCAACAAATTATTTTAATGTTGGGGTAAAATATAAATTACTAAGATCAGGGATAGTTGATGTCTATATGCCTTATTCTGTACAAATACATCAAGATTTTTTTGTACATGGGATTCCTTATCTTCCTACTGGAGAAAAAGTAACCAGCCGATACAGTGGTGGCTGTTTGAGAGTTAGTGATGAAGACGCTAAAGAAATTTATGATTTTGCTCAAATGTGAGACAAAATAATTGTTTATGAAAAATCAGTTAATAATGATGTTTTAAAACCTGGTTTTTATAACCCAATTGAATCTAATCGATATTGGATTCGTCAAGATTTTAATAGCCCATTGAAAATAAATGGTCAATATCTTCAACATGCTGCTGTTGATATGTCAACAAAAGAACCAGAAAATGTTAGAGCTATATATAATGGTAAGGTAGAAGATATTATTGTCATGGGTGATAAAGACTATGGATTTGGCAATACTGTTATATTAAAACATATAATAGATAATGAGGTTGTTTATAGCTTGTATGCTCATTTAGAATCTATAGATCCTGATTTAAAGACAGGTCAAGAAATAAATGGTGGTGATATTTTAGGATTAACAGGTGCTAGCGGCTATGGTTGTCAAAATTATTGAAGACTAGGCAAAGACGGTTGTTATGAAGACAGTTCTTTAGACAGACATTTACATTTGGAAATTAAAACTAAACCAATGCTAACAAACCCGGAAGGCAAAGATGACTGTATTCAAAAAAATGGAAATTTAGGGCCATGTTTTGGCTATGTTCCTAAGAACCCTTTAAAATACGGTTATATCAATCCGATCAATTTTATAACATTAAATATTGAGTAAATATGAAAAAAATTAAAAAATTTAATATATTAACTATCTATCCTAATATCTTTGATTCCTATTTTAACGCGGCATTAATTAAAACAGCAATAGATAAAAAAATCATTAAATTAAATGTATTCAATTTAAGAGATTTTGCAACTGATAATTATAAATCAGTTGATGATAAACCTTATGGCGGTGGACCAGGAATGATTATGCGTGTAGATATAATTCATAAAGCTATACAAAGTATTTTGAAAAAGAATAAAAGTAGAATTATTGTATTTTCCGCTAAAGGAAAGGCTTTAAAACAAAAAGACTTGGAAAGACTAAAAAAATATGATAATTTAACATTAATCTGCGGAAGATTTGAAGGTATAGACCAAAGAGTAATTGATAAAATAGCTGATGAAGAGATTTCTATTGGTGAATATGTTTTGGGTGGAGGTGAAATACCAGCCATGACCATCGTAGAAGGCATAACAAGATTATTACCAAATGTTCTTGGCAACAAAGAATCTTTAAAAGAAGAATCTTATAATAGCCAAAGTTTTGTAGAATCAAATCAATACACAAGACCAGAGAAATTTTATCCTGAACCTAAAAATAAAAGAAAGGTTTGAAAAGTTCCAAAGGTATTATTGTCTGGTAATCACAAAGAAATAGAAAAATATCGTAATAAAAAATAAATATGGACGTATTACAAAATATATCATTTTCAATTATAAATTTAACTCCGCCTTGGTTTTTTAATTTATTAAATTTTTCTTCTTTATTCTGAGTTCAGTGGCTTGCTGCTTTAGCTATTCTTTTTTTAGCTCGTACAATTTATGTTTTTATTAAAACAAAAATAAGGTTTAATAAAATAAAAAAGACTTCAACTGAAGAATTGGAGTTATTATTAGAACAAAAACGTAAACCATATCCTAAATTCTCAATTATTGTACCTGCTAGAAATGAAGCTGATGTTGTAGAAAAAACAGTTACTAAGCTTACAAAATTAAATTACCCCGAGGATAGATTTGAAATAATTGTTATTACTGACGAGAAAGAGGTTTTAAATAGTCAAGAAGGAGAAATTACAACTCAAGAGGTTATGCAACAAACAATTGATAAATTAAAAAATCAAAAAGTTAAAATATACCATTTAGATGTCCCTCGAAATTTTAATGGTTTATTCCCAGGCAAAATGCTGGATTATGAAGTAAAATCAACTAAAGGAAGAGCATTAAATTATGCTTTTACAGAAATGTATGATCATTTTAATACCCAAACTGACTTTTTTGCTTTTTTTGACACTGATGACCATCCTGATAAAAACTGCTTTATTGAAATAGCAAAAGAAAACTTGATTTATCCTTATAAAAAAGTATTTCAAATGCCAATTTTTCAATGTAGAAATTTTTGAAAAATTTCAACATTCTCTAAAATTATTGCTTTGGGACAGTCATTTACTCATGAAATATTTTTACCATGAATAATGACATGATTGCCATTCTTAGGTGGAACTAATTTATTTATCCAAAAAGATGTTTTATTTAGCGTTAACGGGTTTAATTACAATTCTATTACTGAAGATTTGGATTTAGGGATATCAATTTATTTAAATACAAATAATTGACCTTACTTCTTGCCCTTTGCTTCAACTGAACAAACACCAAGTACAATGAAGGCTTTTTTAAAACAAAGACATAGATGAGCTTTAGGACAATTAGAGGTAATCAAAAAATTAAAAGAAATGAAAAAAGAAAAAAGCGATATTGGCAGAAAAGCAAGATCATTATATTATAAATTAAATTTTTATGGGCCTTGTGAATGAGTTGTATTTTTTGGATTAACGGTTTTGAGTGTTATTATTTTGTTGACTCAATTATTAAGTCGTATGGTAGTTATATTAGGAATGCATGGTGTTATTAATTTTTTCTCAGTGTCATTATTAATTAAAGAATTATTTGCATCTGTCTTTACCTATGCTGGTATGCCAATGCTAATCTTTTCTTTAATACTGTTGTTACATTATAATAAATACGTAGAATATAAAGAAAAATCTTTAATAATAATTAAAAAATTATTTAAATTTATTATAGAGACTTCGTTTATAATTCCGTTTATGGTTGTGCTATATCCTTTGCCTTTCTTCTCAGCATTTTTTAAATACAATATCATGGGGTATTATAAAAACAGGGAATTAACTTGGGTTAAGACGCCGAGAACTAAAGAATAATTAAATCCTTGCATTAATTTGCAAGGGTTTTTTAATTTAAGGGGCTTGAATATTTAAAAAAAATGAGTTAAAATATTAATGTAAAAAATTTAAAATACATTTATGATTATTAATTGATTAGGGCATTCTTTTTTTAAGATAGAGACTCAAGGAAATGTTATTGCTATTGATCCTTTTAACGAAAAGAAGGTGGGCATTAAACCATCTAGATTTAAAGCCAGCATATCATTATCAACACATGACCACGATGGTCATAATAATCTTGATTTAATTATGGGTGATCCTTTTGTGTTAAAAACACCAGGAGAAATTGAAATAAATAATATTTTTATAAAAGGAATTGAGTCATCTCATACTGGAGATGGTGATAATTTAATTAAAAATACTATTTTTGTTATTGATAGTGAAGAAATTAGACTTGTTCATTTAGGGGATTATAGTGAGAAAAAAATAAAAGATAGCTTGTTAGAAAGATTGGGTAGTGTTGATATACTGCTTTTGCCTATTTCTGATAAAAAAGGAGGGAAATTGATTGAAGAAGCTGGGAGTATTATTAAACAAGTTGAGCCAAAAATAGTTATCCCTATGCATTATGATCCTAAAAAAGAAAAAGATATACTAGATAAATTTATTAAAGAAGTTGGTGGTAAACCAGAAGAATTAGATAAATTAAATATTAAAAGGAATAATATTAACGAAGATGAAGATAGTCCAATTCAACTTATTATTTTACAAAATTAATTAAATTAATATATAATGAAAGAAGAAAGAAAAGATCAGATTGTTGAATGTAATATCAGTCAAGAATTAAGAGAGTGCTATATTGATTACGCAATGTCAGTTATTGTATCTAGAGCTATTCCTGATTGTCGTGATGGTTTAAAACCAGTACAAAGAAGAATATTGTATTCAATGAAAGAATTGGGGTTGGCACCAAATGTAAAATTCAAAAAAAGCGCTATGGTTGTAGGTCATGCTATGGGTAAATATCACCCTCATGGTGATATGGCTGTTTATGATGCTTTAGTAAGAATGGCTCAGCCTTTTTCTTTGAGATATACTTTGGTTAACGGCCAAGGTAATTTTGGTTCAATCGATGGTGATAGTGCTGCCGCTCAAAGATATACCGAATGCAGAATGACACATTTAGCTAATGAAATGTTTAATGATATTGAGAAAGAAACAGTTGAATTTGTGCCTAATTATGACAATAATTTAACTGAGCCAAAGGTATTACCAACAAGAATACCTCAATTGTTATTAAATGGAACAACTGGTATTGCTGTTGGTATGGCAACAAATATACCACCTCATAATTTAAGTGAATGTATGGATGCTGCTATATTTTTAGCTGATAACCCTGATTGTAATAGCGATGATTTATTAGAATTTGTTAATGGACCTGATTTTCCAACTGGTGGAACTATTTATGGTTGAAACGAAATTAAAGAAGCTTATACAACTGGCAAAGGCAGAGTTTTAATGCGTGGAACAGCTGAAATTGTTGAGCATGGAAAAACAACTCAAATTGTAATTACCGAGATACCTTATGCAGTTAATAAAGCTGAATTAATTAAAAAAATAGCAGCATTAATAGAGAATAAAAAAATATTACATATTAAGGATATTCGTGATGAATCTGATAAAAAAGGACTAACTATTACTATTGATTTAAAAAGAGAAGCAAATCCTAGAAATATTTTAAACCAATTGTATAAATACACAGATTTAGAAAAATATTTTCATGTTAATTCTATTGCTTTAGTTGAAGATGGTTTGCAACCAGAATTATTATCTTTAAAAAGTATTTTAAAAGAATTTGTTGAATTTAGAAAGAGTGTAGTGTTTAAACGTACTCAATTCTTACTTAGAAAAACGAAAGAAAGACTCCATATTTTGGAAGGGTTAAAAACCGCCTTGGATCATATTGATGAAATAATTGATATTATTAAAAAATCAGATAGCAAAGAAGATGCAAATTTAAAACTTTGTAAGAAGTTTAAATTTACAGAAATACAAGCTAATGTTATTTTAGAAACAAAATTACAAGCAATCGCTAAACTAGAAAAGATTAAAATTTTAGATGAATTAAAAGATAAAACTAATGCTGCAAAAGACTATGAGGAAACATTAAAAAATCAAAAGAAGATTATAAAAATAATAAAGGAAGAATTTGTTGAAATAAAAGAAAAGTTTGGAGATGAGAGAAAAACAAAATTAGTTAAAAGCATGCCAGATAAAATAGAAGAGTCTGATTTAATTCCAGATTTAAATGTTTTGATAACTTTATCACAAGATGGGTACATTAAGAGAATGGATTCCAATATGTTTAGAATTCAGAATCGAGGTGGTAAAGGCATTACTGCTTATAGTGGTAGTAATGATGATTTGTTAGAACATATATTAAATGTTAGCACTAAGGATCTGCTATTATTCTTTTCAGATAAAGGTAAAGTTTATCAAACATGCGCATATAATATAAAAGATTCTTCAAGAGAATCAAAAGGCAAAGCTATTCAGAACTTTATAGATATTACCACTGATGAAAAGGTTACTGTGGTTTTAGGCTACAACGACACAGTGGCTAAGGATAAAAATTATTTAATAATGGCTACTAAAAATGGAGTTATTAAAAAGACACCATTAAGTGAGTTTAAAAATATTAGAAAAAATGGATTACTCTCTATTAAGTTAGGCAAAGATGATTTGTTAAAATGAGCGGATTTTTCTTCTGGCAATGATTTAATTTGTTTGGTAACTAAAAAGGGGCAATCTATTACTTTTTCAGAAAAAGATGTTAGATCTATGGGTAGATCTAGTTCAGGCGTAACCGGTATTAAGATGGGGGCAGATGATGAAGTTGTAAGTATGATGGTTATTGATAAAAACATTGATAAAAACAAAGGCGCTATTATGTCGTTAACTCAGTTTGGTTTTGGTAAGAAAACACTGATAAAAGAATACCGACTTCAGAAAAGAGGTGGTAGTGGTATTAAAAACTTTAAGATTAGTGATAAAACTGGATTGTTAGTATCCAGCAAACTAGCAATCAATCAAGAAATATTAATGACTATTTCTAAAAAGGGGTTAGTCTTGCAAACCGATTTAGGAAGTATTCCTTGTTTAAGTCGCACAACACAGGGGGTAAGAATAATGAAATTAAGTGAAGGTGACGAGGTCTCCGAAGTATCTTTACTTTAATTGTGTAAATTATTATTTTATGTTATACTTTAAGTATACATATAAATACTATATATGGAACAATTAGTTAGTTTAGAAAATATATTAAATAAAATGCCTGTTTGAGAGGGTATATCTATTGCTGATTTTGGATCAGGATCAGGTATTTTTACAATTGAATTGGCTAAGAGATTAAATAATAATGGCCATATTTTAGCAATTGATATTTTAGAAAAACCATTAGCTTTTTTAATAGAAAATGCTAAAAGACAAAATGTAGCTCATTTAATTAATACAAAAATATGTGATTTAGAAAACAAAAGTTTAGGACGTGATTTACAATCTGGGTTTGATGTGGTTACAATTGTTAATATGCTGTTTCAAGTAAAAGACAAAGAAAATGTATTAAAAGAGGCTAAACGAGTTCTAAAAGATAGTGGTTTTTTGGTTATTGTTGATTGAGAAATTTATAAAATACCAATGAGCCAAAATCTATATCCTGTTAATAAAAAAGAGTTAATTAAGGTTGTTGAAAAAATTGGGTTTGGATTAAAGGAAGAGGTTAGATTGTCTAATACCCATTTTGGTTTAATTTTTACAAAAAAATAAATATATATTATGGAAAAGAGTTTTTTTCAAAAGTATAAATTATGAATAATTCTAGGTAGTGTTTTTCTATTTGTTGTGCTTTTTTCGTCTATGTTTTCAGGTATAAAAAGAAAAGTAACTTTAACTGTCTGAGGTATCGATATGACAAGAAGTGAATTTGAAATATTATCTAAAAAAATTGTAAAGGTATACAATATTCCTGTTGAATTTGATTATGTAGAAATTAAGAAAGACGATTATGAAACAGACTTGATGGATTCTTTTATTCATTCTAAAAGCCCTGATATATTTTTAATCACCAATGAAGATTTAGGTGAATTTAAAAAATTAATTTCACCTTTTGATTTAAATCAAAAAAGTTATAATATATCTAATTTAGATAAAGATTTTCCAACTATTGTTAAAGAACAGGCTGTTTTGGGGAATGAATTATATATGTTACCTATAACAATTGATAGCTTAGCTTTGTATTATAATCGTAATGTTTTTGACAGTTTATCAATTCCAACGCCACCAAAAACATGGGGGCAAACTTTAGAATTAATATCTAAATTAAGACAACTAGATTCATATAATCGAATCACTAGATCACCTATTGGTATGGGTCTAGGTAATTCTATTAATAATAGTAGTGATATATTGTCTTTATTAATACTGCAATTAAATGGTGAAATTATTAATAAGGATAATCAATTGGTAAAATTAGATAATAGGGTAAATGTTAATGGTAATTATATTAATCCGAGCCAAGAAGCTTTGAAATTTTATGCTCAATTTAGTCAATCAAATAATCAATATTATTCTTGAAATGCCTCTTTTAATAATGATTTAGAAGCGTTTGCAAATAATAAATTAGCTCTTTATATAGGATACTATGAGGATAAGGATTTAATTTTGAACAAAAACCCTAATTTAAGTTTTGGAATATCAGAGATGCCACAAAGAGATGCTAGTAATAACGTTAATTTTGGTAAATTTACTGGTTTTACAGTTTCTTCACAAACAAAGAATAAAGATATTGCCTGAGGTGCAATTCAGATGCTAACAAGTTCTCAAAATGTACAAGAATTTATTGAATATTTTAATTTGCCACCAGCAACAAGAGATTTAATTTCTATTTACTATAACGATCCTGATTTAGGTGTATTTGCTAAACAATCTTTGAGTAGCAAAAGCTTTTATCACCCAAGCAAAAAACAAACAAAGAAAATATTTAAAGAAACTCTTGATCAATTAGCTTTAGATAGAGATTACAGTAATGCCTTAGATAAAATGACACAAGACTTAAAAAATTTAATATATAATCAATAGATATGAAAAACAAATTGAAATTTTGATTAGTTGCTATTTTAATAACTATACCTTCGGTATATGTTTTAAATGCGGCATTAATTACCTGTGGAATAGCTCCTGGTGACTATTGTACTTTTTGTGATTTAATTGCTTTAATTCAAAATATTATTAATTTGTTTATACGAAGCATTATATGATATATTGCTTTATTCTACCTTATGTATGCTGGATTTTTAATGATTGTTGGCAAAAAAGTTGATGGGATTAAAATTATTAAAAGAGTGTTAATTGGTTTAGTTATTATTTTATTAGCTTGAGCTATTGTTAATAGTTTAATATATGTATTGGCACCCGCAGCTACTGATGAAAACGGAAATGCGCTAAGTAAAAGTTGAAATAGAATAAATTGCGAGGAACCTACAACTCAAACTGAAGAAGAAAATATTAATAATTAATAAATTTTATAAAATACAAATATGCTAAAAAAAATACTTTTATTAATACTTGTTGTCTCTATTGGTTTTGGTTTTTGCTTTGCTAATTTTGCCATTGCGGATAACAATACTAACTATGTTGAAATAGATAACCCAGTAGGGGAAAATAATATTTGGGGAATTGTCAATCGATTGATAAATATTTTATTTATGGCTTGTATTTATGGTGGCATTATTATGATTATATGGGCCGGTTGAACTATGGTAACTTCTCAAGGTAAACCAGATAAAACTAAAATGGCTACGCAAATGATTATATGGGTTTTAGTAGGTATTGTTGTTGTTGGTTTAGCTAAAGCTATGATTAGTTTCACTTATTACATTGTTACTGGGAATAAGACTGGTATTAATTGAGGACAACAAACAACTGAGATTAAGAATAATGATACTGATGTTAATGATCCTTATAACCCAGAAGTTAACACAGGGGTTGATGATGTAAATGTTATTCCTAATTTAAATTCAAATCTTTTTAGTCAGTAGACTTGCATTTTTTGATTTTTTTACATATACTATATGTAAAAATAAAAGGTCGTTATAATAAAAATATATTTGTTTATATGAAAACATTTAAAAAAATATTTGCTATATTATTGTTAGTTTCGATGCCAATGGCAGCATTGGCTGTGCCAGTACAAGAAAATGGTATGTTAGAAATTGATTATATGAGTAGTGCTCCGGGTAGTGATTTCGATATCTTTTCTTTTGTTAGATCTGTTATCAATTGGTTGTTCTATGCTTTATTGGTAATGGCTTTAATAATGTTAATTTTAGTTGGTTATCATTATGTTACAACCGGAGGTAAAGATCCAACAAAAGTTGCAGATAATATGAAAAAATTAGGTTTTATCTTATTGGGTATTGCTATTGCCTTATTAGCTAAAGGATTAATATATGGAACCTGTATAATTGTATCTGGATCTGGTGGACTTTGTAAATTCTGATAAAATATTAATAAAAAATTAAAAAATATATATGAAGAAATTTATTTCTCTTTTTGTTTTAACCTTGCTTGTTTTTCCTTTTACTGCTTTTGCTTTACCAGCAGAACCAGGTGTGTCATTGCCAGAGGTAATGAGTACAACTAATGATTTGTTTGCTATTGTTCGTATTGCTATTAACTGAATATTTTATGCATTACTTGTATTAGCTGTTATCTTTATATTACTTATAGCTATTGATTATGTTGTTAAAGGCGGTAAAAATCCGGATGATGTTAAAAAGAATGGACAGAGATTAGGTTATATAATAGTAGGTATTGTTGTTGCTTTAATTGCTAAAGGATTAATTTATCTTGTCTGTTATTTGGTTACCGGAGGTCAAACTTGTAGATTCTAAAAATTAATTTAAAAACCAGTTCGAAAGAGCTGGTTTTTTTTATTTGACTTTTTTGTTATTTCTATGTATCATATATGTATATTTAATTAAATATTTAATATATTTTGTATGAAAAAAATATTTGTTGTTATATTAATACTTTTACTATGTATTAGTGCAAGTAATGCTCAAGCCTTTAGTTTAACAGATACTATAAGTTTGACTGTTACTTCTATAACTAGATTCTTTAAAGGCATTGGCAATATGATAGGGATTAAGAGTGCTGAGAAAGTAGGAAAAGATTTAACTATTTTTGGAGCATTTGATGCTATGAATGATTACTGATCACAAAAGGATAAAATAAATTGCAAAACGGCTTTTGAAAAAGCTGGCCAATATGCCGATGCTTATGATTTAAGATGGGATTTAAAAATAGAAATTGATACTAAGTCTTCAGGGATTGAAGATTTTTCAGCTCCACACATAGCTGTTCCAGATTTAACACATCCAATTGATTCAGGCATTGACCCAACAACATCTATTCCTAAAACAAATCCAACAATAAATCCAGGAATTAATCAACCAATTGATAATGCTAATACATCGTCAATAAAAGATTTAATATGTATTAACATTGCTAATGCTGAAGAAACTGATGATGAGGATGAAGAAAAAGATCCTTGTAAAGAGCTCGAGAGAGATAGAGACGCGGCGAAGAAGGCTATGAATGATAAAAGTTTAAGTTCTAAGCAAAGATGACGGGCACAATTAGCGTACGACAATATTGATAAACATTTAAAAGAATGTTGTGAATTTCTTGTTGGCGGTGGAGGAGGCGGAGATACACTACCTAAAGATCCAGGTATAATACCACCAAGTACAGTAACTATAACCATACCATCACCAGACATTACATTACCAATAGATGAACCTCCAATAGATAC
>CAZDQI010000015.1:0-14075 GCA_964507765.1 uncultured Candidatus Saccharibacteria bacterium | reverse complement strand
CCTATTGGGGGGTTAATGTTTTTAATTCAATGATTAAAGTCATTAATATTAAAATTTAAAAAAGTTAAAAATGTTGATTTAGGTTTTGCAAATAATAAATTTTTAGTTGATAGTTCTGATTTTTGGGATTTGTTAAATACAAATTTTGATTTTCAGGGCATTAATATCTTTGGCGTCAAAGTGCCACTTGATAATATACGATGAAATTATGATTATTTAAATGATTTTGAAATTCCATCTGATTATTATTTTAAATTAAGAGAGTGGCTTGTAAAAAATAGTTTTAAAAATTTTGATGTTAAAAATGTTTGAGAGTTGTCTAGATGCTATTTTTTAAAGGATATAGCTTTAATGTATGGAAAAACTAAAGACGATAAATATTTAAATTGGTATAAAAATATTATTGAATCATGAATTGATCAAAATCCATATTTAAAAACATGTAATTGATCGAATCCAATGGAAGTTAGTATCAGATCAATTAATTGAATATTAAGTTTTCAAATATTACAAAAATTTAATACTGATTATTTTGATGAAGAATTTTTAAAAAAATATTATACTAATTTGAATCAAAGTTTTTTGTTTTTAATTAATAATATTGAAAACTATCCTTTTAAATCAAATCATTATTTAGTTGATAACTTGGGGATATTTATTTTAGGGTTAAGTTTAAAAAATATTAATAAGAAATGACTAAAGTTAAGTTTTAATAATCTATTAAAAACATTGTTTAATCAATTTAGTGAGGACGGTGTTGATTTTGAAAATTCAAGTAATTATCATTTGCTAAAATTAGAATCATTATTAATTGCATTAAAGCTGTATAAACTAAACGAGAGTTGCTTAAAAGATGTTAAAATTGAGGAAAAACATTGAGATCAGTTAAAAAATATTTATACTTTTGGTATTTATTTGTTTAAAGATAAAAACAATACTTTTTGCTTTGGTGACAACGACGAAACTGTTATTTACAAAATAGATCCTTTAAAAACCAAATTAGAAGTTTTATATAAATTAATTTTTAATAAATGTATTAAAAGTGAACGAAGTTTGATTTTTGATAAAAGTGGCTTTGGCTTTTTGAAAAACGAGAATATGAATATATGTTTTTTAAGAGGCAATACAAAACATAGCAGCCATTTCCATAATGATTTATTGAGCTTGCAACTTAGTTATAACAATTGTGATTTTTTTATAGACCCAAATACTTTTAATTATAATTTAAGTAAAAATAAACGGGAATATTATTTATCAACTCAAAGACATAATACTTGTTTTATAAATAATGCTGAACAAAGTAAACTTTCTTCTAATGACCCATTTTTGCGTTGTAAACAAAATAAAGTTATAATTGGTAGATGAGATTCAAGCTTAGATCGAGACGAAATGTGTTTGGGTATACAATATAAAGACACGTCCCATTTGAGATCTTTGGTTCTAAATAATAAACATAATAAATTATCAATATTTGATACTTTTTCTGGCAAAATCAATGTTATTGAATGAAATTTTTATTTACCCAAATCAGTTAATATTAAAAGCGATTTAAAAGCTAAGAATGTTTTAGTTTTAGAAAATAATAGCAATAAATTGGTGTTAGAATTTCCAGAAACTTTAAAACTAGAAATTTGCAATGCTTGTATTTCTGAAAAGTATAATAACGAAGAAATAGGAAGTAATATTAAATTAATATATATAAACAAACAAAAATTAAATAGATTGTCATTTCAAATTGATATTAAAGAAAAATATTTAAACTAAATTATGAAAATATTAATTTATACACAATACTTTTATCCAGAAAAAAATGCTGCTGCTAATAGAGTCAGTGACATAGCTGAATACATGAGTGAAAACCACGATGTTAATGTTCTTACTGGTTTTCCAAACCATCCATTAGGTAAAATTATTGGTGATAGAAAAATAAAGTGACTCAGTAAAGAAAAATATGAAAATATTAATATTTGGCGTAGTTTTTTAATTGTACCAAAAGTTACTAATTCTAAATCATGACGTTATTTAAATTATTTTAGTTTTGCTTTTTCAAGTTTTATTAATCTGTTTAGAATAGCTAAACCTGATGTATTATTTGTTTCTTCTCCGCCAATAAGTTTATTAGTACTAAGTTATTTATATGCAAAAATTAGAAAAGTAAAATTAGTTATAGATATTAGAGATTTATGACCAGAAGCAGCAATATCTTTGAAAATAATTAAAAAGAATTGATCGACTAATTTGGTTGAAAAGTTGGTTGAAAAAGCATATGAGTTTGCAAATAAAATTATTGTAAACACAAATTCTTTTGTTGATGTTTTTGATAGTTATAATTTAAAGTATAAAACTTTTTATATTCCTAATGGTTTTTATATATCAAAAAATTTATTTATTAAAGATAGCTTGAAAAGAGAGTCTTTTGATTTCAAGGTTTTTTATGCAGGATTAATTGGTTTTGCTCAAAATATTGACTTACTAATAGAAACAGCAAAAGTTGCAATGAGTAGAAAAGACAATATTAAATTTTTCATAATCGGTGAAGGACCTTTAAAGAAAAAAGTGATCGATAAAATTAATAAATACCATCTTGATAATGTTACATTATTTGATTACCAAATAAAAGAAGATATGTTTCATTTAATTAATGAATGTGATTTGGGTGTCATTACTTATCAAATTAATGATGCTTTTCGTAAAAATATTCCTTCTAAGATGTTTGATTATATGTTTGCTAATAAGCCAATACTTATTAATTTAGAAGGGGAAGCGTCTAAATTAATTAATGATAATAACTTTGGTTTTTTAGTGGAAACAAGCGATCCTGTTATTTTTTATGAAAAAATATTAGAAATTAAAAACGATGAGAATTTAATTGAGAAAGGGGGTAATGCTTTTGAGTGTTTGAAAGAAAAATTTGATAAAAATATATTACTAGCTGATTTAGAGAAAATTTTAATAGATGATGAAGCTCTTGATTTTTAACAAAAATTTGTTATACTTTTACTAATGCCCAGGTGGCGGAATTGGTAGACGCGAAGGACTTAAAATCCTTTTGGAGCAATCCAGTGTGGGTTCGAGTCCCTCCCTGGGCACATTAAAAACTGGTTAATCCAGTTTTTTTATTGATTTTTTTTAAAAAGTGTTTTATACTATTTATATATAAATTATATATACATATGGATTCATTTTATTATTTAAATATTATTTGGAAAAACAACATTATTCAAGGATCCTTGATACTTCTTTTTTCTATAATCTTAGCTTCTTTGGTTGATTATTTAATATGGTATTACGTAAAAAGAGTTACCAATAAAACTATTAATTATGTTGATGATTTTTTGGTTAATATTTTTATGTCAACAGTTCATTGGTTTATTTTAGTTATTGGTTTTAAACAAGCTTTATTAAAATTCTTTAATTATAATATCGCTGTTCAGGCTAATTTATATTACAAAATAGCTCTTGTGATTTTAATTGCATATATTGTTGCTAGATCTTTAGCTTTTTCTATAGGCTATTGATTAAAATCTCAGAAAAAAACAACAAAAATACCTCAATATGTTAGTAATATTGTTGGAGTTATTGTTTTCTTAATTGCATTAATGATAATCCTTTCTATTTTGAAAATATCTATTACTCCTATTTTAACAAGTTTAGGAATTGCTGGTTTAGTTGTTGGTTTGTCATTACAAAACACTTTAACTGATTTTATTGCTGGTATTAAAATAATATCCGAAGAAAAGGTAAAAGTGGGTGATTTTATTGATGATGGTCAGTCGATAAAGGGGGTAGTAGAAGATATGAGCTTAAATTCAGTAAAAATAAGGAATTTAAACAATAATATCGTTGTAGTTCCTAATAATAAAATATCTAGTAGCCCAATTATTAATTATGTAAAAAGCCATAATAGAATAAGGTTGGTAATACCAGTAATAATAACTACTAAAATACCAGTAAGAGAGGCAAAACAAAGAATACAGGATATTGTAGAAGAGGTTTTTAATAATACAGATGGCGTTAATAAATCACAGAAACCAGAGGTATGATTAACAGAAATAGGGCAAAAGACGTCTATTAGTTTGCCAATATTAACTTTTAATATATTAATTAATGTTAATAGTTATAAGTATCAATTCAGCGTAACCGATACAATTTTAACTAAAATCAGCGAGGAACTTTGAGACGATGGTGAAAAATAGCCCATTTTGAGTTTTCCACAGACCCTATTGACTATAAAAACCGTGTGTGGTATAATATATATATCTTTCAGAAATGAAAGATATTTTAATTATGGATACTGGCGGGGGCTTACGAAATAAAATAAGCCTTTTATTCAGCAAAATCAGACCACTATTAGTTAATAAACCATTATTAATAATAGCGTGTATGGGTTTACTTTTAAACCTAGGTCAAGCTGGATTTTTATCATGAAATGAAGCTTCATCCGTAGTTGTTCCTTTTCAAAGCTACTACTCATATAATGCTCTATTTTTAGAGCCAGTTAGTAGCCAAAGAAAGAATATCTCTCCTGTAAAAATTAAAGTTAAAGTAACTGGATATTCTTCGACAGTTGATCAATGTGATGATGATCCTTTTATCACCGCTTCTGGTCATTATGTTGAAGACGGTATTATCGCTGCTAATTTCTTACCATTTAATACAAAGGTCAGAATACCGGGCATTTATGGAGATAAAGTCTTTATTGTTAAGGACAGGATGAACTCAAAATATGACGATAGAGTAGATATTTGATTTGATAATAGAGAATCAGCTATAGAATTTGGTATCAAATCAACTTATATCGAAGTTTTTTAAATCAAAAACCAGCCTATTTATAGGTTGGTTTTTGTTTTTAAATACTTTATTATTTCTTAATTTTATGTTATACTTTGTTATATGTAAATAAAAATTATGCTTACAACTTATGGTTTTGTATTAAATAAAAAAGATATTAAAGAATTTGATAGGGAATATTGTTTTTTTACTAAAAAATATGGTAAAATACATTTAATTGCAAAAGCAGTAAGAAAGCCTTTGTCAAAATTAAGCGCCCAGTTGGAACCACCTTCTTTAATAGAAATCGTTTTTATACCTATGGGAGAAAAGGGTTTAATTACAACTGCTTTGATAAAAAAAAGTTTTTTAAAAACACATCGAAATTTAAAGAAATTTAAAATCTATACTAAAATAGTAGATATTATTAGTTCTTTCTCTGATTACAAACAGCCAGATGCTTTGATTTGAAATTTATTAAATACTAGTATTAGTAATTTAGAACATTGAAATTCAAAGATCGTTGAACTTAATTTTATCTCTAAGTTTTTGAAAATATTAGGTTTTGGACTGAATACATCTAATTGTATTAATTGCCAAAAGAAATTAAAGAATCAAAAAAAGATATATTTTGATAAGAATAAATGGGGTTTTTGTTGTGAGAATTGCGGTAAGAACATGGATGCAATTTCTTGACAGTTATTTAAATCAATTGATGTGTTAACTAATATTTCTTTTAAGGAAATTGTAAAGAGAGAATTAAATGAGCCAATAGAATTAAGATATAACGATATATATGCTTTTTTAAAAAACTATATTATACATATTAAGAAATATTTTTAAAAAATATATACTATGAAAAACAACTCAACTAAATTATTTGTTTTTGGTATGCTGACTACAATTCTTTTGATTGTGGGTGGCTATTTTGGATGAAAATTATTAACACCAGGCAGTGTTAATTTTAGAATTGAAAGCCCAAAAGAGGTTAGAGCTGGAGAGACTCAAAAAATTAAATTTATCTGTGAAAATAATACTAGGCTAGTTTTATCGAATTCACAAATTAAAATTCAGCTTCCTCAAAATGCTTATGATAAAGAATACAACGCATCTCCAGTTATTATTTTAGGTGATGTTGCGCCAAAAGAAATAATTGAAAAAGAAATTGATATTAGTTTTTTTGGTTTAACTGGTGATAAATTAAAGATAAATTCATCTTTTGAGTACAAACCTCAAGGTTTTTCTTCAGTATTTAAAAAGGATCAAACTTTTAATGTTTTAATTAGTGGCTCAGCATTTGGTTTAAATATATCTGGTCCAAACCAGGTTTTACCTGAAACTAGTTTTGATATGAATGCAATGTGAAATAATCAATCTCAACAAGATTTTGAGCATTTAGTATTAAGATTAAATTACCCAGAAGAATTTACTTTTGGTTTTAGTGATCAAGAAGTTGTACGAAGCGGTAATGATTTTGATCTTGGTTTTGTTAAGAGGTTGGAGCAGGGTAATATCAAGTTTTCAGGCAGTATGAATAGCCAAGGCGGAGAGAATAAAAAATTTGAAGCATTGGTTGGGATCTATTTAGAAGATAAAGATGAATTTTTAGTTATGGGAAAATCTGAATCAGTAGTATCTTTGGTTAATAATCCATTAAGTCTTGATTTGTTAGTTAATGAGAGAAATACATATTCAGCTTCATTAGGCGAAACATTAAATGTCTTAGCTCATTACAAGAATAATTATGGGATACCTTTAAATAATATGGTATTGAAGGTTGTTTTTGATGGTGATTATTTTGATTATAAAAAGTTATTACCAAACAAAGGCTATTTTACTTTTGGAAACAAAACTATTACCTGAAATGAAGTTCAGATACCAGTTTTTGCAACTTTAAACCCGGGTCAAGAAGGTAATATTTCTTTTTCTATTCCTATTGCTGATAATTTTGATGTAAAAACTTTTGAAGATAAAAATATTAAATTAGGTATAATGGCTACTTTAGAAAGCTTAACACCTCCAATGGGATTAGAAGATAATACCAAAATTAAAGCTACTAGCTCAGCGACCGTGAAAATTAATGCTGGTTTGTCTTTGGAGATTTCTGGGTTTTTTAAAGATAATAAAACTACTATAAGTAATTGTGGTTCACTACCTTTAAAGGTTGGACAAAAAACATGCTATACAATTCATATGAAGATCAAAAATTATTTAAATGCCGTTAATGATGTGGTCATTACTACTGATTTACCATATTATGCAAACTATACTAATAAATATTCAACAAGTTACACAAATGCTGATTTTTCATTTGACACTTTCTCTAAAAAACTAATTTGAAAGTTAGATAATTTGCCAGCTAATTCAGGAGTTATATCAAAACCATATGAATTAATTTTCCAAGTTGAAGTTGCTCCAACTATTACTGAAGCAAACCAATCGATACCGATTATCAATCAAACTAATATTAGTGCTGTTGACTCTTTCACTCAAAACAAGCTTAACAAAACATATCGTGAGTTAATGTCTAATAAGATTTATGATGCAACATTAAATGCTAATTATGGAAGAGTTCAAGAATAAAAAATAAATAATAAATATGAAAGAAAAAAATACAATGGAAAAAATAGTTGCTTTTTTAAAAGATAATGGCTTTATAAATCTTTCTTCTGAGCCTTATGGTGGATTTTCAAGCTCTTATGATTATGGTATATATGGCGTTGAAGTAAAAAACAATCTTAAAAAAGCTTGATGAAATTACATGACAAGACAACATGAAGATATTGTTGGAATTGATTCGGCTATATTAATGTCACCCAAAGTATGAGAAGCGTCTGGTCATTTATCAGCTGGTTTTGCTGATGAATTGGTTGAATGTAAAAACTGTCATAAAAGATTTAAACAAGATGAATTAAATGACAGTACTTGTCCTATATGCAATGGCGTATTAATGGCTCCAAAGAAATTCAATGTTATGATGAAAACTTTTGTTGGCTCAGTTGAAGATAATGCTAATGTGGTATATCTGAGAGGGGAAGCATGTCAGGGAATATATATGAATTTTAGTTGAGTTGTGAATTCTGGTCGCATGAAAATCCCTTTTGGTATTTGCCAAATTGGAAAAGCTTTTAGAAACGAAATAACTCCTGGACCATTTACTTTTCGTACACGAGAATTTGAACAAATGGATTTACAATTTTTTGTTAAACCAGAAGAGGCAGATAAATGGTTTGAATATTGAAAACAAGAGCGAATGAATTTCTATATTAATTTAGGTGTTGATTCTAGTCATTTGCGTTTTCATGATCATCCTGAAGATAAATTGGCTCATTACGCCAAGAAAGCATGTGATATTGAATATCTATTTCCTTGAGGTTGATCCGAAATAGAAGGAATTCATAATAGAACTGATTGGGATTTAGGGAATCATTCAAAAGTTAGTGGAACAGATTTGTCATACACTGATCAAGAAACAAAAGAAAAATATATACCATATATTATTGAAACTTCTGCTGGTTGTGATAGAGTATTATTAGCTTTGTTGATTGAGAGTTTTAATAAATTTGAGAATGGTAGAAATGGAGATGGTGGTAAAGAGTATTTGATGAAATTAAATTATGCATTATCTCCAGTTAAAGTAGCAGTATTACCTTTACTAAAAAACAAAGATGAATTGCAAGAAAAAGCAAGAGAGGTGTATAATTTATTAAAAACAAGTTTTAATACTAAATATGATGTAACTGGAACTATCGGCAAAAGGTACAGAAGGCAAGATGAATTAGGAACTCCTTTCTGTGTAACAATTGATTTTGATACATTAGAAGATGGCGCTGTAACAGTAAGGAATAGAGATTCTATGGCGCAAGAAAGAATAAAAATTCAAGATTTAAAAAATTATATAAGTAAGGCTTATGAAGATTAAAGATTTTTCAAAATTACCAAGTAAAGTAGATTACACCAAATATAGATTGAGAAATGGATTGGAAGTGGTTTTGGTTCCAATCAAAAATGTCTACTCGATTAACGCCAAACTAACAATCAGGGTTGGCTCACAATACGAGAAAAAAGAAATAAATGGCATATCTCACTTTTTAGAGCATATGAATTTTAAGGGGACAAAGAATAAAAAAACTCATTCTGAATTGTTAAAAGCAATTGATGATAATGGCGGTTTGCAAAACGCATCAACTGGTTATGATTTTACTTCCTACTATGCTCATATTGGATATCAATATTTAGATTGTGTTTTAGATTTTTTATCAGATATTTTTAATAATTCTGTTTTCCCAGAAAAAGAATTTCATAAAGAAAAAGGAGTCATAATTGAAGAAATACGTATGTACGAAGACGATCATAGGTCAAAAGCAGAGGATTTAATGATAGAATCTTTGTATGGTGACCAGCCAGCAGGATGAAATATTGCTGGACCTGAAAAGGTAATAACTGGATTAAAAAGAAGCCAAATGGTATCTTTTTATAAAAAATATTATCATCCAAGAAATGCCGTTTTATTTATTAGTGGTAATTTTAATAAAGATACTATTAAAAAAACTATTAAAAAATATTTTGATAAAGAAATTAAAACAAAGGAAATTCCTTTTCCAAAGGCTAAGATTAAAATGGATGGTCCTGATGTTTTGTTAGAAAAACGAAATGTAAAAGAAACTCATTTTGTTCTTGGTTTTAATTTATTTGATTCTAATGATAAAAGAAATCCAATTGCATCTGTTTTAAATTCCATTCTCTCTAATGGTTTTAACAGTAGATTGTATTTAAATGTGAGAGAGAAATTAGGAGGGGCGTACTATGTAACTAGTGAAATTACCCGTCTTTATGACAGAAGTATTTTTTCTATTTCAGCTGGAGTAAATACTGATAAAGCCTCTGAAATATTAAGAGAAATAATACACGAATTGAAAATATTGAAAAACGAATTGGTACCGGAACAGGAATTAAATAAAATTAAAAATAGAATTGCTAATGCCACTATAATGTCATTAGATAATCCTTATATGATTAATGCCGTTGTTGAGCCAGCAATTTTAGGGAAAAGAAAGTTAAAATCACCAAAGCAATTAGTTAATGAAATTTTAAATGTTACGCCTCAAGACATTAAAAACCTTAGTAATTTAATTTTTATTCCCGAAAACATTAAGATGGGAGTTGTAAGTGCTAAAAATCTTAAAAAAGATTTTAAAGATATAATAAAAAATATTTAATTTAGAATTATGGAAAAAGAAATAAATATTTCTTTTAAAAGTTTGTGAAGAATATGTTTAGTTATTGTGCTAATTGTTGGTTTTATATATTTTAGGCAAATACTATTAATATTCTTAGCTTCATTGATACTCGCTGCTTCAGTAGAGAATATCATTGTTTGATTTGAAAAAAGAAAAATACCAAGAATATTATCGGCGGTTTTAGTATATGTTATATTAACATGTACTATTGCTGGATTACTATATATTATTGTTCCACCATTGTTACAAAATATTATTAATTTAACTAATGATTTACCTTCGGTATTACAATCGCAAACAGTAAATGAATTTTTGCAGACATATTTGCCGTTTCTAAAAAATCAAAGTTGAATAAATAATGTTTTTAATGCCGAAAATACAGCTAATTATGTTGGGGGTATATGAAAAAATCTTTACGGTGTTTTAAGTGAAGCTTCTAACCTTTTGTTAGTTTTGTTAATTTCTTTTTATTTATCAATTGAGAAAAGGTGATTTAAAAATATTTTAGAGATGTTTTTACCAAAACATTATAAAAAATATTTTATTGAATTGTGAGATAAATCAGAGAAAAAAATGGTTTTTTGATTATATAGCCAGTTAGTGTTAAGTATATTTTTAACTAGTTTATCTATCATTGTATTCTATATAATGGATATTGAGTATCCTTTATTGTCAGCAGTTTTATTTGGTGTTTTTGATTTTATACCATTTATTGGTCCAATTTTGGCTACAATTATTATAATCTTAATAAATATTTCTGGCAGTATTTCCCAATCAGGCGTTTTAATTATGGTTTGTGTACTACTCCAATATGTTCAAAATATTATTAGTCCATATGTGCGTAGTAAGTTCTTAAAAGTCGATCCGATTGTAACTTTATTCTTTATTGCTTTGTTTGGCAAATTTGGTGGAGCATTAGGTATTTTTGTAGCTATTCCTTTGTCAGCAATTATTGTTGAATTTTTAAAAGACTTAAATAGTCAAAAAATTTGTGACGATCGTTTTTGTAAATTATTATAATTAAATTATTATGTCAAAAAAAATATTTGTTACATGTGCTTTGCCTTATATTAATGCTGAGCCTCACTTGGGCCATGTTTTTGAATTTATTCAAGGTGATTGTTTTGCTAGGTTTCATAAAATTATGGGTGATGAAGTCTATTTTACTTCAGGGACAGACGAAAATAGTTTAAAAAATATTATTGCTAGCAAGAAGAATAATGTTAGTGTTCAGGATTGGATTGATGCAAAAACAAATTCTTTTTTGAAATTAAAAGATGATTTTAATATTTGTTTTGATGATTTTATCCGCACAACTGAAAAAAGACATCATTTAGGTGCGCAAAAATTATGAAATAATCTAAACCGAAAAGATATTGTTAAAAAGAATTATGAAGGGTTATATTGTGTTGATTGTGAAACTTTTTATACTGAAGACGAATTGGTAAATGGATTGTGTCCAGAGCATAAAAAACCTTTAGAAAAAATATCAGAAGAAAATTATTTTTTTGTTTTAAAGAATTATGCTAATTTTTTAATTGAGAAAATACAGAACAATGAGTGAAATATTATGCCAGAGAGTCGAAAAAATGAAGTTTTGAGCTTTTTGAAAGGTGATATTTTTGATATTAGTATTACTCGTAGCAAGAAGAGAAGTGAAGGTCTTGGCATAGAAATTCCGGAAGATGATAATCAAGTTTTATGAGTATGGATTGATGCTTTATCTAACTATATCAATGTTTTAGATTATGCTGAAAACAATGATTTGTTTAAAAAATGATGAAAAGAAAGTGATGAAAGATGACACTTTTTAGGAAAAGGTGTTTTAAGATTTCATGCCATATTTTGACCAGCATTTTTAGCTTCAGCTGATATAAATTTACCTACTCATCTATTTTGTCATGGCTATGTAAATATTAATGGTGAAAAGATGTCTAAGTCAACAGGGAATAGTGTTGACCCTAGAGATCTATTAAAATTATATCCATTAGATTCTATTCGTTATTATTTAATGAAAGATATCCCATCAGGGGATGATGGTGATTTTAGTAAGCACAATTTAATAATGAGACATAATAACGAGCTTTGTGCTTCGTATGGCAATTTAATTTCTAGAGTTTTTGCTTTGGGTGAAAGATATGGTAAAAAAATAAAGCTTAATAAAAATGATCTAGGAGACGATATTAATAATACCGTTAATAAATATGTTGATAGTTTTTCAAAAGTTAGAATTAATGATGCTATAAATATATCTTTTGAATTAATTGGAAAAATTAATAAATATATTAGCGATAATCAGCCTTGAAAATTAATAGAAAATGATTCTAATATGTTTGAACAAGTTATTTCAAGCAGTACTGTTGGCATTATTTATACTACAATGTTACTGTTTCCAATTATGCCAAGCACTTGTGAAAAAATATTTAAACATATTGGTCTTGAGATTAAAACATTGGAAGATTTAAATAATTTGAGCGAAATTGAAATTGATTTTAAAAAACCAGAAAATTTATTTAATAAGATTGATGAATAATATTTTAGCAACAAATAAAAAGGCCTATTTTGACTATGAAGTTAAAGATACAGTGGAAGCTGGAATTGTATTAAAAGGATATGAAGTAAAGGCGGCCAAAAAATCACATATTAGCTTAAAAGGAGCTTATGCTACTTTTCATAAAAAAGAGTTGTTTTTAATTAATGCTACTATTTCTGAATATCAAGTTAAAAACCAACCCAAAAGTTATGATAAAACAGCTAGTCGTAAATTATTATTGAAAAAAAGTGAATTAGAGGATTTATGAAGGCAAATACAAGAAAAAAGAATGGTTTTAATACCTTTAAAGGCATATATTAAGGGAAATATTGTTAAAATAGAAATTGGTATATGTAAGCCAAAGAAAAAATATGATAAAAGAGAGACTTTAAAAAGAAAGGCGATTGATAAGGCAGTAAAAATATCTTTAAAAAAGTAGGTAGTTAAAGACTTGCGTTTTTAAATAAAATATGATAGAGTGATGTTAATTAAATCAAAGAATAATAACGAATAAATATGACAAAAACAGATACAAAGGCTAAAATAATTTCAAAAGTTAAAATACATGATAAAGATACTGGATCTCCTGAGGTTCAAATATCATTACTTCAACAAAATATAGGTGTTTTAACTGACCATCTTAAACAACATCCTAAGGATGTTGATGCTAAAAGAGGGTTACTTGAAATCGTAGCTAAAAGAAGAAAATTGATAAATTATTTAGAGAAAAAATCAAAAAAGAGATTTAATGCTTTAAGTAAAAAAATAAAAATATAATTTCCAAACAAAGAACAAATTGTTCTTTTTTTGGTTTAAATATATTAATAAAAAATGCCTTGAGTAGTAACTAATCATATTTATTTTGTTTGAAAGTTTATTTCAACTAAAATAAATATGGTTAATGCTTGAGGGTAAATATATATTATGGATTTTAAAGAATTCAAAATGGATGTTAATGGGGTGCCATTAACAATCAGACATTCCTTATTAGCTAAACAAACTAATGGTTCTGTTTTAGCTAAATTAGGGGATACTGAAGTTTTAGCTATTGCGGTAATGGGTCACAGTGATAATTTTGATAATGATTGTATGCCATTAACCGTAAATTACGAAGAAAAATATTATGCTTCTGGAAAACTATTTGGTAGTCGTTTTGTAAGACGCGAGTCAAGACCAACAGAAATCGCTGTTTTAACAAGTAGAATGATAGACAGAACAGTTAGACCTTTATTTAATCCTTATTTAAGAAGAGAAGTTCAAGTTAATACGACTTGTTTATCTTTTGATGAAGTAAATGATCCGGATATTTTAGCAACTATTGCTTCTTCTTTAGCTTTAATGATTTCAGATATACCTTGAAATGGTCCAGTTGGCTCGGTTAGAATCGGCTATACCAAAGAAGGTAATTTTGTTATTAACCCTAGCTATCTTGACCGAGAAAACAATTTGGAATTTGAAATGGTTTTGTCTGGAGTTAAAAACAAAATCAATATGATTGAATTTCAAGGAAATGAAATTTCAGAAGATTTAAT